>NZ_JAQIHG010000026.1:0-29749 GCF_035916735.1 Acinetobacter minutum | reverse complement strand
ATAGAAGAATTACTGCCACATCGCTGGAAATCCAACTCAAATTAAAAAATAGGCATGGGGTTCAGCGGACGCTTACGTATAAATCACATTTTTATTTGATCATATAGATGAGGGGAAAATATATGAAAAATTATATACTTGCATTATCCATTTGTATTTTATCTGTTGGACAATATGGTTGTGCTGCTGTTATGGCAGCAAAACAACCACCGAAAAAAGATTTATCTGTTTTTGCAACTGGAATGCCAAGAAATGCAATTATTGCAGAGATTGGTGCACCAGTCGCCTCAGAAGTCAAAGCTGGGAAGCGTGTTGAAATTTTTACATTTAATCAAGGCTACAGTACAGCCAATCGTGTGAGCAGAACCATTTTTCATGGTGTAGCAGATGTAGCGACTTTAGGTCTATGGGAAGTAGTCGGAACACCAACTGAAGCTGCTTTTGATGGTAAACAGAAAGCATTTGAAGTTACTTATGATCATAACGATCGGGCTGAAACAATCATTCAATTACAATAATTACATCATTTAAATTTGATAAACCGTAGATTGAGGTTATCTACGGTTTTGATAAATTTACTTTTATTCAACAGCGTTATTTTACTTTTGTTTTCTATACTAAATTCTATTAGATCTAAGAAAAATTGTATTATGAAATTTAAAAAACTCCTCCTTTTGAGCCTTTCTTGCCTCACCTTCACCGCCTGCACCCAGCTTCCAATCCAGTCGCCAAATGCACAACTCCTGGCACAAGTGCATAATATCGAAGCCTTCCCGGAAGCAGATAGCAACCAGGCCAATCTGCTGAAATATACCAACCATTGCACCATCGAATTTAAAGCCAATCTGGGCACCGGTCAGGCCACCGAGCACTGGTCCTTTAAAGACAATCAGCTACTCTCTGCAAGCACCCAGATCATCACAGAAAATGGCCTGCGTAAGGTGACACATTTTGATCTGCATGACCCGGCCAAACAGGCGAATTTTGTTGCACTGAGAAACAATTTTTCAGCCGATCAGCTTATTGCCTGTGTTTAATACACCATAGCGTAGAACACTTAGGCTTAATAAAAATATTTGAGATCATTGGGTTGAAATGTAGTTATTTGTTGGCAAGTCATAAACAGTTCCAACGCCATCCGTTACACTTATGACTTCAACCCAAGGTGTATCAATCATTGTGGAGTGCCCATTGCGTATGAATATTTGCAAATCTGTCCTTCTGGTTTCAGCCCTGCTCGCAACTCCCTCACTCTGGGCACAATCCTCTTCCCATCATGAGAAAAAGGCACCACCTTATGGAGATAATCCTAATCTGCTGGAGGTTTTAGGCTATAAAACTGCACAAAAAGTGCAAGAAACCGCAGAAAAAGTGGATACCGCAGCACAAAAAGGCATCGCTAAAGTCAAACCGAAAGTTGATCATGCTTGGGAAAACAGTAAAACCTATACAGCAGAACAGGCCGCAATCGTCAAGGAAAATAGCCAAAAAGCGGCTCAAGCCGTCAACCAAAAATGGCAGGAGACCAAACAGGCCGTCATCGGTGAGCCCAATGCTGCACCCGCACCGATCATTCAGCAACCCTTGAGCCAGTCTTCGTCCAACAGCACAACGATCAATGCTCCAGTTATAAAACCTGTTCCCGCTCAAACCGTAACCGAAGATCCTGCCGTACTCCGCCTATAAATTGAAGAACATTTAACGCGAACGCAGCTTAACTTCAGGTAAAGTAAAGCCTCCATCCCAAAATGTAAGAGGCTTTCTGCTGACTCTTTTTTGAAATGTTAAAGCGGGATGTGATGACCACTTTGATCATAGTTTTGTCCTGAAAAACAAGCTAAGGTGATCATCCATTCAATGCGCTGAGCTGTTATGAAGCTGTTACCCGGTATTTTACTGATCCTGCTTGCCAGCGCTGTGATGGCCAGTCATGACGCCCTGTCCAAATATCTCACAGCCAGTTTACCCATCCTGTTGATTGTCTGGTTCCGTTATTTTTCTCAGTTTAGCCTGCTGTCGCTATTTGCCTTACCAGTTCAGGGTAAAGCCCTATATCAAACCCGGCATTTGGCCTTACAGATTTATCGCGATCTGGCACTTTTGGGGCTGAGTATTTTTTCAATGATCGGGTTCAAGTATTTACCCTTACCGGAAACCGTTAGTATTATTTTTACAACGCCAATTCTGGTTGCGGTGCTTTCTGCCGTTTTATTTAGAGAACGTTTTAGCTGGCAATACTGGGGGCTGTTGCTGCTTGGTTTTTGTGGCGTGTTGCTGATCATTCGCCCTAGCAAAGAGATCATTTCCTGGATGGTGGTTTTCCCATTTTTGGGTGCGGTGAGCTTTGCAGTGTACCAATTATTGACGCGCCGTCTTAATGGCATGGATTCAGTCATCACCTCGAATTATCTGACCAGTCTGGTGGGGACGATTGTACTGTTACCCGCGTTATATCTGTTTTGGCAACCGCTTTCCTGGCTGATGTTGATCTTGCTGATGTGTGTAGGTGCTTTAGGGACAGTCGGGCATCTGGCCATGACCCAAGCCTTCAAATTTGCACCCGCCGCTGTGCTTTCCCCCATTTTCTTATAGTCAGGTGATGTTTGCCTGTCTGCTCAGCCTATGGCTATTCCATTATCAACCGGCTTTTCTGGACTATGCCGGAATTGGTCTGATTATTCTCAGTGGACTGCTGCTCGCCCTATACAACTATTACAAAATGCATGAGCTCAACGCTGAACAAACCTAACCACCTAATCTAGGCTAATCATAAAAAAGCCCATGTCATTGCATGGGCTTTTTAAATTTCGCGATTTAGTGCAATTTAAACCACACGGAATTTTTCCGTATCCTGAACCGGACTTTCTACAAAACTGCAGATACCATGCTCACTGCTACGTACATTCAAATCTTTATAGCTCAGCACATAAAAATCTGGGTACTTCTTCACCACGATCGGATTCATATCGGTCGATAGGGCATCTTCGTCATTGATCAGGCGCATCACCCGGCGGTCATTCATCACAATCAGGTAGCGTTCCTGATTCACATCAATCTTGGCCAAACCACTCGATTCCGCCTGTAACGGGATCAGATACTTATAGTTCAGATCAATCGCTGCTTGCGGGTAACTTTCCAGTTTCTGGCTAATCAGGTTAAAGACCAGGGTATTGCCAAAATAGTCCTGCAACTGGTTACGGTTATCCTGCGGCAAATTCACCTTGATGCCTAACTTCTGTAAATCCTGCTCGGTTACTTGGCGCTTGCTTAACAGAGTACGGGTAATCAGCTGCTTGAGATTGGCATCGAGATACTGGTCATCGAGCTGTAGATTATTGTGCTTTAAAATCCTACCTAAGGCTTTGCTGTGCGCTGGCAGAAAATTGGCAATCACGTTACGGTAATAGAACTTGCTGTTCTTTTTCACCTCACGCATCTGTTTGTAAAAATACGGTGCATCAAACGGATGACGGATAAAGTCGTTCAACAGGCTGGAACTGGCCAGAACCGACAGGGCTTCATGTCCGGTGAAAGGCAAATGCAGCGTATGGATATCAGGGATCACCGCCTTGATCTTTTCATAATGCTCGCGATCCTGGTCAAAATAAGGATCGTAAACCACAATATATTCAGCCTCTGGATGAATGTCATCACCCTGGATGCGCATGTCTTTATTGACATCTTCCTGATAAAACTCGGTATAGCGGATATCCGTGACTTCATCTGGATCAATTGAATATTGGGGAACAAACGCCACCACGCGATCCATCTGCAGCAATTTGGAATATTTAATCGCGGCATAGCCCCCCATAGAGCCGCCATAGCCGACAATACGCTGGAAGCGTGCCAGAATCGGGGCAATCGTGGTCGCCATCTCGGCCATACTGGTCGCAGGGAACCAGGACTTCTGCTTCGGCATAATGCCGATCGCATTATACTCATACTTCATCAGCGACTTTTCAGCATTAATGGATAAGCCTTTGGCCCGAGTAATCAGGTCACCAAAAGACAACACCAGTTCAGACGAATTGCCTGGTAATAAAATGACTCTGATATGTTCATCTTCAAAAAGAATTTGCTTATCCATTTGCGACACCGACCTGAACGATAGCCCTGCTCACTGGGCCGAAATTACAGTAAATCGTCTGTTTGCCGATTCACTTTTGCGAGGTATCTTATTTTATAGATGCCCGGCCAATTAAACAGCACAAAATATGACACAAATTCATCCAACTGCACAAAAAGGCTTCAGCTCGGCTGCTGAACTTTATCAACAAGTTCGCCCAAGTTATCCACAGGAGCTGACAAATTGGTTAAAAGATCAGCTACAGATCCAAAAAAACGACATTGTGGTGGATCTCGGTGCAGGCACTGGCAAGTTTATTCCATATCTGCAGGACGTGTGCTCACAGGTGATTGCCGTGGAGCCTGTTGCAGAAATGCTGAATCAATTACAGCACCATTATCCAGAAGTTCAGACCCTGCAGGCTAGCAGCCAGAATTTACCACTGGCCACAGGCACAGTCGATGCCGTCATATGTGCACAATCCTTTCACTGGTTTGCCGATCTCACCAGCCTGCAGGAAATCCATCGGATCCTAAAACCTGCCGGGCATTTAGGTCTGATCTGGAACCAGCGCGATATTGGTGTGGACTGGGTGAAAGCACTAGCCGATCTGATTGAGCCTTTTGAGGACAATACGCCTCGCTATCATCGCGGTCAGTGGCGAGAGATCTTGACACAGCAGACCCTGTTTCATCGTGAAAACTTACAGATCTTTGAGCAAAAGCATGTCGGTAGCGTCGAACAGGTGGTCTCAAAACGTTTACTTTCGACCAGCTTTATTGCCGCCATGCCAACTCATCAGCAGCAACAATTCAAACAACAGTTTGAAAAGATCGTGCAGGATTACACTGGAAAATCTGCCCAAGACCTGATTGAATTTCCTTATGTCACCTATGCCTATCACTGGCAAAAAGTGTGACGTTCAATTTTTCATTTTAACAACAATAGATAACACTAGGAAATTTCAGCATGAAGAAAGCGGCGGTGATCCTGAGTGGCGTATTGGCGAGTTGTAGCCTTTTAACAGGCTGTGAGCAGCCGATCTCCCCAAAAACTGTGGAAACTCCACAAAATGAGCGTACGAGCCACCCGGCAGAAAAAAGTGTCGCAATTCGTGAATTTCCAGCACAGCCAACTGATGCACGAGATATTGCCGCTTTGGAAGATTTTCAACAGCGTTTGGCGGCAGTCCATCAGGAGCTGAGCAGTGAATTAAAACAGCTACAGCAAAAGGGTGAACTCACCCCAGAATTTACCCTGAACCGGCAACGTGATCATGCACAATCCGCTTTAAAAATGCTGCAGGGCCTAGAGCTCAGCACAGAACAAGGGCGTTATATTCAGGGTTTGCTCTATCAACACTGGGAACAACAGGCAAAGAATTTAAAAACCAGTGCGACTGAAACATCGGCTTCAGCTCCTGCTGCGACAGACTCGAATGAACAGCAACTTGCCGAAGCCCAGCTCCAGCACTGGAAAGCACAACAAAATAAAGCACCTTAAAGCGATTGCCCACCTGAGGATAAGGTTCAGACTCAACAGCTATGCTGTTTTATAGCCTGTGCCTTATATCTATTTAGGTTCTGAGACAGAAAATCCCTTAACTTTTGACTTTTTCAATCCACTGAATTGAACGGACACGGAAAACTTCACAGGCACCGTCGCCTACATCAGTCGGTGTCAAAGATGAAACCCAGACCAAGTCATTATCTTTCACCTTGACCAGTTCGCCCTGTAAACGGACCAAGTCGCCGCGTTTAACTTGCTTGATCTGTCGGGCAATAGTTGGATCTGCAGGAATGATGTGCATATTCGACACCATCTGCATAGCCTGCTCGACAGGAACCGGCAGTTGGTCAATTTTCCAATTTAAATAACGGTCATATTGGTTCACGGAAATACGGCGGGCAATTTCAGGCTCAGCAAACAGCCCCCAACTCACCGCGTAATCAATCGGAGAGAATTTAGCCTGTTCATCCTGAGTATAAAGTTTAGAACCCAAAATACGGAAATCACCATGAAAAGGCTGTAACACCTCAATCGACTGGTTTTTCACGATCTGTGCCAAGCCTTTGGCAATATTATATTCTGCCGAACTCGAAGCACTTGCCTGCACGGCAGCCAATACGGATAGCCCCATTGCCAGTACGATTTTCTTCATCGTCAGTATCCCTGCATGAATGTCTCTTTTCTCGTCAATATGCCGCAGTATGCCCTGATATAAAATAGAATTTTGGTAACTGATTAAAGAAGAGAACTACACCACTGTGGCATAGCATTAAAAGATAAAAAGAAGGTTGCCTGCACACGATCGAGCATCAAGACTTTCATCCTAAGGCTTTTAACATTAGCTCTTGTACCAAAAAAATTTCACAGGCACCTGCGTCTTCCCGACTCAGAGAGCTTTTCATGTAGCGTCCATCTTCGAGATACAAATTGACCAATTGACCTTTTAACAGCACCAGATCATCAACATCCAGCTGTTGTAATTGTTTGGCAATCCTAGCATTCGCTGCCAGCATATGTGTATTGGCAGACTGCTGACTAATCTCATCGACACGCAATGGCGTATGAGCGCCCACCTGAAAGCGATACCAGCGGTTGGATTGACGAATATCAATTGTTTGATAAACCTCCGGCCGGCTCATTTGTCCCCAACCCAAAGCCAGATCCAGCCCGGAGAGCTGTTCAAAGGTGGGCGTATCAAAAACATAGCTCAGCATACCCAAGGGATAACGCTGCTTCGCTAAAATTCTGAACTCCCCCGCATACGGTTCGACAATCTCAATACGGTATGGAGTGCTCTGCTGTTGCTGGATCTCAGCGACATTTGGTAAAGGAGCAAACCACATCAACCAGCTCTGTAATAATCCAATCAGCACTACCAATATGATCACAACCGGCATGACATGCTGCTCCTCAATTTGCTATATAAAGCAGACTAGTCGAAATCAATCCGGATGGTTTCGAAACGCACGCGCCCATCACGGATCGCCTGGGCAATCGCCTGTTGCCCTTTGGTCAGACGCGCACCGCCACTTTTAATATCGATCAGCACAATTTCAATTTGATCAGCACCCACTTCCCCTTCACGGAAATCACTGTAGCCATTAAAAACCACATAATCGACTGGATCACCTAAAAATTTGGCATCACTCGGCAGGTACTGAAATTCCGGCAGGATAGGCGCCAGCTGCTCGGCCATTTTCCCTTTGAGTACCGCCCGACTGGTATTCACACTACGTTTTTGTGCTTGAGCCAATGCCTGCTGATGCTCAAGTTCCAGCTCTGCAATGTAGCGTTCATATTCGGCCTTGATCCGGCCATTGCGGCTACTGGACAGTATCAGGGTCGTCACGACCACACCGATACACAGTCCAATTAACATCGCCATCCAGATCGACATTTATGCATCCTACTATTCAATTGCGACACAATTTAACCAAGCTTTAAACTTTTGTCATGTGTCATATTCTGGAGATAAAAAGATGGTAAGCTAAGGTTGAGAAAAATACATATTGATGAAACATGAAAACCATACTCATTGCGAACCAGAAAGGTGGATGCGGAAAAACACTCACAGCAATAACTTTAGCTTCAGCGCTGGCACAAAAAGGCTATCGGGTGGCTTTGGCCGATGCCGACAATCAAAAATCTTCTCTGCAATGGCTGAAACACCGTCCTGAACACGCCGCTCCAATTCAAAGTCTGGACTGGCGTCCTGGAAAGTCTGTTGGGGATGCACCTAAAAATATCGAATATCTGATTATTGATGCACCAGGTGCACTGTCTGGGGAACAGGCGGAACAGCTGATCAGCGAAAGCCATGCCATTATTACCCCTTTGCAGCCTTCGTTTTTTGACATTGACAGTACACGACGTTTTCTCAAAGATTTACAAGACATTAAACGCATCCGCAAAGGTAAGGTGCAGACTCTACTGCTGGCCAACCGCATGAAAGCAAACAGCAGTCATCAGAAAGATATTCAGCAATTCTTTGAAAAAGTTGAACAGTCGCCATTGGCCTACATTTCTGAACGCAGTGCTTATGGTCAGCTGGCTATGCAAGGTCTGAGTATTTTTGACAAAAGCCAGAAAAACTTTCTGTCCTTACAGCAACAGTGGCAACCGGTACTCGATGCGATTATCGATGATCCGACCGAATGGTTCTAATGCAGCATCCCTTGCATAAGCCTTAAGCAAAAACAAATCTAAAGTGCGACACAAGCATTCGTTTCCGGATGCTTTTTTTTCAGTTAATATGAAAAGCGACGCAAGAAGAACATAGATCAGAGAATTCAGTGCAACAGTACACGCCGACTTTACAACGAGTCTTATTATTTGGACTGTTTTTTGTCCTGATGTTTTTGAGCTTTCATGTGCTCAAATACTTTATTGTACCGGTACTGTGGGCCTGTATTATTGCCTATATGACCTGGCCGCTATATCTCTCTGTACAGCGTTTTTGTGGAGAACAGCGCCGTAGTTTGGGCGCAGGTCTAATGATCACCCTGATTATTCTGGTGATTGGCGTTCCGCTGACCTTTGCTATTTTTATTTTGCAGCATGAAGGCCGTAACCTGTATTATGAACTGCAAAAACAGATTTTCTCGGGTCATCTGAATGTACCGCAGTTCATTCGTGACCTGCCATTGATCGGCAAGGAAATCAATCGCACCCTGCGTGAAATCAATACCAATCCCAATAGCATTACCCAGAATATTGCCAACTGGATTCAAGGACATCTCGGTTACGGCCGTTTCGTGCTGAATGAAATCAGCAAAAATCTGGTCAAACTTGGTTTCGCTTTACTTTCTTTATTCTTCTTCTATCGTGATGGCCAAACCATTCTGCATCAGGTCAGCAAGGCACTGGAGTTGATCATTGGACCGCGGATTCATCACTACCTGGACACCATTTCAGAAACCACACGAGCGGTGGTCTATGGCGTAGGCTTAACGGCTATTGCACAAGCGATTTTGGCGGGTCTTAGCTATTTTGTGGCAGATGTCCCGAACCCGATGGTGCTAACCATTGCGACTTTCTTGTTGGCACTCATTCCTTTTGGTACTCCCCTGTCTTATGGCTCAGTTGCCCTCTGGCTGTTCTCGCAAGGACAAACCATGGAAGCGATTGGTGTCTTTGTCTGGGGTGTCTGTATCGTCAGTACCTCGGACAACGTAATCCGCCCACTGGTGATTTCGGGTGCCACGCAAATTCCATTCCTGCTGATCATGTTCGGTGTACTCGGCGGGATCGCCAGCTTTGGTCTGGTTGGTCTGTTTATTGGCCCAGTCATCTTGGCAGTATTATTGGCCATCTGGCGTGAATGGTTACATGAAACCACTGAACCGGAACCTATTCCGAAAACCACCCTGGCCTACGATCTCGATGATGAAGAAGAGCCGCCCCCATCTCATCCACGCTAGGCTAGATGCAGTAAAGAAACTGATACAATCGCTTGCGTAATTCCCTTGAGTCCCTCTCCGCAGTTTGTTTGAATGGAAAAGAACAATAATAAGGATAAGGTCTCATGTCATCATTTTTCAAAGTTTCTTTGCTATGCAGCCTCAGCAGCCTTTTACTCTGGGGATGCAGCAGCATGCCGGCTGGAACGGCACAACCCGGCACCAGCATTCACAGCGTGACTGCCGAAGGTATAAGTGCCAGTCTCGGTAAGGTTTATTTCCAAGATAGTTCCCGTGGTCTGGTCATCACCACGGATTTACACCAATTACCGCCAGGTGACCATGGTTTCCATATCCACGAACAGGGCTCCTGTGCCCCGGCAGAGAAAGATGGAAAAATGCAGGCCGCCCTCGCCGCGGGTGGGCATTTCAATCCGACTCAGGTTGCCCATCATGGTACGCCAATGACCGGTCACCTCGGTGATTTGCCCGTGCTGCACGTCAATACTCAGGGAGAAGCCAAAACCGTGCTCCTGGCACCGCGTTTGAAACTTGCTGACATTCAGGGACGTGCCATCATGATCCATGCTGGCGGAGACAATTATTCTGACCTCCCTAAACCCCTGGGTGGTGGCGGAACACGCATTGCCTGTGGCGTAATCTAGAAACCCTCAAATGCACAGCCTGAATAAATCCCTCCTCATGAGGGATTTTTTATTTTCATCTAGGGGGAAATAAAAAGCTGAATACAAATAGATCAGATCAAGCGCTTCAATTAAGATATATAAAAATGAAAAAAGGTTTTAAAATGAAAAAACTAATTTTACCTAGTCTGCTGATGCTGATTTCTAACCATGGCTTGCATGCAGCGGAAATCGCTGCACAAACCACAAGCCAACCGGTATCCAACAGTAAAGCTGTGCAAGCCGAACCGCTACATATTCCAACACAAAATTTAACTACAGAAGAAGCGAAAAACTCAGTCATTCATCCGATAGAACAACAGGCGAAGCACACTATAACCAAGAAGAATGGACAGGTCTACCAAGAACCGTTTATGCCATTATCCTTACGCAGCCGCTAAGATCTTGCTCGATGCAATGTCAAATACAAACTCGCTGCTATTCAGGGGCATATGCTTCCAATTCAGCAATTGCACTGCGTAATTCCGAATTCCGGGTATTGGTCATTTCAGTCTCACATGCCAGCCTTTCAACTTCAGCATAACCCGGCTCTGCATCCTGTGCTTTAAGACGACATTCCAGATCCCGTTTTTTCAGCCACAGACGTTGTTCAGCCAATAGTTCATCGCGTACATCTTTGCGCGCTGCCTTCCAGACCAGATTTAATTTATTATTGGCAACATCCAGTTTCTGCTTGGCTTCCGCCTGCTGCAACTGCAAATATTCAGTTTGCACACGTGCCTGTTCACTGGCTTCTGCCGCTTCTTGTTGCGCCTGCTCCTGTTGCTGCTGCACTGCAAGGGTATATTCATTTTGACGAACATTCTTTTGCAGCACATCTAGCGTGACTGTACTCAGGTAGTCAATTACGGGCTGAGCATTGTCTAAGGTTGCATAGACTTTTTTTCCATCATCGGTCGGTTGTACGGCATAGCTGACATCGTAGCTCAAAACAGAATTTTCCAGGTTCAGGCCATTTAATATTGCCAGCTGCTGGATATCAGGCAGGTTGTAAAATGTTCTGGATTGATTGGCTTGCTGGATGAAACTGGCGGGCAAACTGACAGAAAGCACCGCTTCACAGAACTTTTTACTGCTTTGCGGATCTTCTTTACTGGTTCGCACATCAGCCACATTCATCTCAAGCTGTGTGATCGTATTTCTTAATTGTGCCATATCAACCGCTTGCCCACCTGAAGCAATCAGCTCTTTGACACTGGCACTGGTTTTATGTTGCAACTGCTCGACCACAATTTCTTTGACTAAGGTTTTGCTATTTTCATCGTTGCACTGAATCTTTGATTTGCCCATCGGCAGCTGGTCACACCCCACCAGAATCAAGCCCGTACCCAGTACAATAGTTGTTGTTAAATTCATCACCGCTCTCGATTTTGTTCTATTTTGAATCAACCCTATAGTTTTAGTTATAGGATAAAAATCAGAAATATAAAATGATTTTATGCACAACAACAGGCAAAATTTTCAGCAGCAGCGAGCCTCATCATTTCCATTCCAGATCAAATGATGATGAATTCCCTATGAAGAATAGGGATAAATCCGTTACACTCAGATTTTTCACCTTTTAGTTGAAATTTACATGAATATTAAAACATTACGTTTTGTGGGGTTACTCGAAGGCATCTCGTTCTTATTGTTATTGTTCATCGCCATGCCAGTAAAATACGTTTGGGATAACCCGATTCTGGTGAAATATGTCGGCATGGGACATGGTGTGCTGTTTATCGCCTTCCTGGTGGTTTTATTTACCGTCTGTGAAAAACAGAAATGGTCACTCACTACTTTTTTACTGGGTCTGATTGCCTCAATTTTGCCATTTGGGCCTTTTATCTTTGACCATAAATTGAAGAAGCTAGAACAATAAAACTCAGCAACCACCCAATACAAAAAGCCTGAGATCAGTTAAAAGTCCTTCTTTTTTACAAGGCTCATTAAATAAAAAAGCATAGCCTGGATAGACTATGCTTTTTCACAGATCCGATGCCTGATTCAGCCATCATGATCTCATCTTATAGATCGAACAACTTACCTGGGTTCATGATGCCATTTGGATCGAACACTTTTTTCAAGGCTTTCATGTATTCGATTTCTTCTGGCGAACGGCTGTATTCCAGATAAGGTTTCTTGGTCATGCCCACGCCGTGTTCAGCAGAAATTGAACCATCATATTTCTTCACGGTATCAAAGACATACTTGTTTACCACCTGACATTTGGCAAAGAATTCATCTTTGGTTAAATTCTCAGGTTTCAAGATGTTCAAGTGCAAGTTACCGTCACCGATGTGACCGAACCAGCAGATTTCAAAATCTGGATAGTTTTCGGTCACAATCGCATCAATTTCTTTAATGAAAGCTGGCACGTGTGTGATCAACACCGAAATGTCGTTTTTGTACGGGATAAACGGCGCAATAGATTCAGAAATGTCTTCACGTAAACGCCATAAATTTTGTACTTGTTCTAGGCTTTGGCTTAACACGCCATCCAGCACCCAACCCTGTTCCATACAATGCTCGAAAATTTCCATCGCCTTGTCCATGATTGGCTCATACGGCGCTTCAAACTCAAGCAAGACATAGAATGGGCATTGGGTTTCAAATGGACGTTGCACATGACCATGATCCAAGACTTTCTGCATCGCTAATTCACCAAAGAATTCAAATGCAGTCAGGTCAATCTTGCTTTGGAACGCGTGCAGCACTGGCATCACCGCATCAAAATCAGGTACACCCAACACCATCACTTGCAATTCTTGCGGTTGGCGGTCCAGCTTCATTTCTGCTTCGGTAATCAGGCCTAAAGTCCCTTCACCACCGATAAACAAATGCTGCAAGGCATAACCGGTTGCATTCTTGATCATGCCCTTGTTTAAACGCAGGATATCGCCTTTACCTGTCACGACGGTCAAACCCAACACCCAGTTACGCGTCATGCCGTATTTGATGACTTTAATACCGCCCGCATTAGTACCGATATTACCGCCGATTTGTGAAGAACCTGAAGAAGCGAAATCTACCGGATAATACATACCTTGTTCTTCTGCATAGCTTTGTAACTGCTCAGTCACTACACCTGCCTGAACGCGAACCATACGGTCTGCCGGGAAGAACTCCAGAATCTGGTTCATCTTGTCCATGCTCACCACGATCTCGCCATTCGCTGCCACAGCACCTGCAGATAAACCGGTACGGCCGCCACTTGGGGTAATCGCAATATTGTTGGCATTGGCAAATTTTACAATCGCTTGCACCTGCTCTGTGCTCGATGGGAAAACCACAACCGATGGGTTTGGATCAAAATGCTTGGTGTAGTCTTTGCCCCAGGCATCGAGACTAGCGGCATCCGTTTTAATGCGGTTTTCACCCACGATTGCAGTGAGTTGAGCTAATAACTCAGGTGATAAAGTAACTGGAGCATTCATCGTTTACAGACCTAGCAAGAAATAAACAAGTTGTAAGTGGTATATGTTATCATACTGCAACTAAATTTGGCCTTTGTAGCGGAGCCGTAATGAGCCAACATCTTTCACTACCTAAAGATAAAATCCGTTTCTTGTTGTTAGAAGGCGTGCATCAAAATGCCATCGACACATTAAATGCTGCCGGATATACCAACATCGACTATCGTAAAACAGCGCTTGATGGTGAAGCGTTGAAAGAAGCGATCAAAGATGCCCACTTCATTGGTATTCGTTCACGTACCCAATTGACCGAAGAAATCTTTGAAGCGGCAAACAAACTGATCGCTGTTGGCTGTTTCTGTATCGGAACCAACCAAGTTGATCTTAAAGCTGCGATGGTACGCGGTATTCCAGTATTTAACGCACCTTACTCAAATACACGTTCGGTTGCGGAATTGGTTCTTGCTGAACTGATCCTGTTGCTTCGTCGTGTACCTGAAAAATCTGCAGCCTGTCACCGCGGTGGTTGGGACAAGTCTGCAGTGGGTTCGTATGAAACACGTGGCAAGACTTTAGGTATCGTGGGTTACGGCTCAATCGGTTCACAACTTTCTGTTTTGGCAGAAAGCTTAGGTATGCATGTCATCTATTATGATGCCGTCACCAAATTGCCAATGGGTAATGCACGTCAAGTTGGCTCAATGGCTGAATTGTTGGCAAATGCCGATGTGGTAACGCTGCATGTTCCAGATGTACCATCTACCCGTAACTTCTTCGGCAAAGACCAGTTTGCGCAAATGAAAAAAGGTTCAATCTTCCTGAACGCGGCACGTGGTACCTGTGTGGTGATCGAAGATTTGGCTGATGCAATCAAATCTGGCCATATCGCTGGTGCTGCGGTTGACGTATTCCCGAAAGAACCAAAAGCTAACGGTGAAGAATTCGTTTCTCCACTGCGTGGTTTGGACAATGTGATCCTGACTCCGCACGTCGGCGGTTCAACTATGGAAGCGCAAGCGAACATCGGCCTTGAAGTGGCTGAAAAATTTGTTGCCTATTCTGACAAAGGTATGACCCTTTCTGCGGTAAACTTCCCAGAAATCGCATTGCCATTGACGGAAGGCAAACACCGCTTGTTGCACATCCACAAAAACATTCCGGGTGTTCTGTCGAAAATCAACAACCTGTTCGCTGAACAAGGCATCAACATCTCTGGTCAAACTTTAATGACCAAAGGCGATGTCGGTTACTTGGTGATGGACGTTGATGCAACTGCATCGCAAGAAGCGCTTGATATGCTGCATGACGTTGAAGGCACGATCCGCGTACGTATCTTGTTCTAAGATCGGCTGCGACATCAAAAACCACGGTTTTAGCCGTGGTTTTTTATTACTTCAATTCCCCGTTTCATACGGCGATTTGACTATAATCAAACTCCCATCTGAGCCCTTCCCAGCTTTAACCATGCCGCTCATGCCCCATACCCGTCTGATTGCAGTTCTGTTCATGGTGCTCTCCATGATTTCCTACCAGATCAGTGCTTCGTTTGCGAAGCAACTGTTTACGGTATTGGATCCGCTGACGGTCACCATTTTAAGGCTATGTTTTGCTGCCATGCTGGTCGGGTTAATGTTCCGTTCCTGGCGGATTCTGTCTCGGCTGCCTTACCTAAAATGGCGTGACCTGTTGCTCTATAGCGCATCACTCGGCTGTATGAATGTGCTGTTTTATTTCTCCTTGGGAAAATTGCCACAAGGCATCGCCGTGGGGCTGGAATTCGTTGGGCCGTTAGGGTTGGCCTTACTCTCGATTAAACAAAAAACTGACTATTTGTGGGTGTTACTGGCAATTGCAGGTATTGCGCTGATGGTGCCGTGGCAACAAGCAAGCCATGGGAATTTTTCCCTCTGGGCAGCAGGCTGTGCCTTAGCTGCTGGACTGTGCTGGGCTTTTTATATCTATTTTGGGCAAAAGGTGGTACGGCAAAATATTGGTATGCACGCACTGACCATCGCCATTAGCCTGTCCGCCTTAAACTTGCTTCCCATCGGACTATGGAACAATACCCCAGCCTTATTGCAATTTGAGTATTGGCCAAAAGCCTTGATGATTGCCATTTTAGCCACTGCCATCCCTTATGCCTTGGACTTGATGGCACTTAAACAGCTGAGCAAGCTTAGTTACGGCACCTTATCCAGCCTTTCCCCAGCCTTAGCAGCGCTCACCGGACTCCTCTTGTTGCATGAACAAATCAGCCTGTTGCAGTGGGTGGCTCTTGCCTGCGTCATGTTTGCCTCGATTGGTGTGACCCTACGCAAAGAACAAGCCGAAACTCAATAACTGAGTAGCAAGCAACTTACAGGCTGGTTTTATCTTTCTGTTGATAAGCCTGATATTCTTCTAAATATTGCTGCGCCAACACTTCTTTTTGCTGTTCATCCAGAATTTTTCCAGCCTGCTGAAAAAAGCCATGTTCCTCTTCCTGCAAATGATGATGGACTTTTTCCGATAATTTTTTCGCAATCATCAGCCAACTCGGCTGGCTCATTTCCAATGCTTGCAACTGCTCAAGTAGCTCATCAATTTCATGGTGTTCTGAGAGAGCATGGCGGGTAATCCCCAGCCCGGCATCGGTCATCATCAAAGGAATATAAAAAAAGCGGTCTTCTGCAACCCCATGGGCAAATAATTCATTTTTTAGACATACAAAGAGTTCAGCACGCTCAACGCTCGCACCATGTGTCTGAACCAGCCGTTCAGCTAAATCACGCTGCCGTGCATGGCTTTCACGTAGCGCTTCAAAGATATTCATGTCCAGTTCCCCCTTTTTATCTCAATAGTCAGACCATCATGATGAAAAATTGCAAAGTTCATCTTTATAACGATCTGCTAGATGATTTTTGAGTTTAAGGGGCATGGACTTAGCACTCTGCAAGCAATTGTCTCTATTTTTGTATCAGCCAAGTAAAATAAAGGTGAGCCAGCCAGCTTTGCCAATGGCACACATAAAAATAGGAGGCTATATCAGCCTCCTATTCCGTCTTGAAGTAAACCATAAATGCTCAATTCATATGAGTAATGTATCGTTAGTTATAAATTTAGAATACGTTTGGGCACCAGACGTTTTTTATCGGTAATTTCGGCAAAACCCAGACAGCGCTCACCACTAAACACGAGAACCTGTTCGCAGGCTGCATGCTCAATATTACTTTCCAATCCATTGCAAAAATACTTTTCCCGGCCTTCAGGCACCTGAATCTGTGGCAAATGTTGTACAGGTGCATAGGCGGGTAACAATAACGCCTCACGTTCCGCTTCTGACAGACTTTCTAAATATTCAATCGTATATTCAGGAATAAGATGGAAAGGCCCGGTCTGGATACGGTGCAAATAGGTTAAATGTCCATAGGTGCCCAACGCGCGAGCAATATCTTCACCCAGGACACGAATATAAGTGCCTTTAGAGCAAGTTACATCCAACGTGATACTATTCTGTGTGAATGACAACAGCTCAATCGCTTCAATGGTAATCGGTCGGGCTTCACGTTCTATTTCAATGCCTTTGCGTGCCAGTTCATATAATGGCCGGCCTTCTTTTTTTAAAGCGGAATACATGGGCGGAACCTGCTGAATTTCACCGCGGAATTTCTCCAGCACCTGCTGAATATTTTCTGCAGTCAATTCCGGCACGGGAGCTTGCAATAATACCTCACCTTCCACATCACCTGTTGTGGTGCTATGACCCAACTGAACCGTGGTCTGATAGCGTTTGGTGGAATCCAGCAAATAATGGGAAAATTTGGTGGCCTCTCCCAGACAAATCGGTAATAGCCCCGAGGCTAAAGGATCAAGTGCGCCGGTATGTCCCGCCTTTTGTGCCCGATACAACCAGCGGACTTTCTGCAATGCCGCATTCGAGCTAATCCCCAACGGTTTATTCAGTAAAAATACACCACTGATGTGGCGACGCTGGATTTTTGGAGACTTTTCCGCCATGACCCGATCAACTACTACAAGATAAAAATTGCTGCCATATTAGCAAAAGCCCTTGGCTTTTTTTATGCTAATTTTTGGATGAGAGACTTCTTAATTTAAACAAAGAGAAACAACCACTTTTCCTCAACAGCACGATGATTTTCCAGACATAAAAAATGCGCCTAATGGCGCATTTTTTAACTCGTGTAAAAACTTAAAATTAAGCTTTAACTTTACGAGCCGGTAATTTTTCACGAATACGTGCAGCTTTACCAGACAATTCACGAAGATAGTAAAGTTTAGCACGACGTACGTCACCACGACGTTTCACTTCGATACCAGCAACGATTGGCGAGTGAGTTTGGAATACACGCTCAACGCCAACACCGCTAGAAATCTTACGAACTGTGAATGCAGAGTTCAAGCCACGGTTTTTCTTCGCGATTACAACGCCTTCAAACGCCTGAAGACGCTCACGGTCACCTTCTTTTACTTTTACTTGAACAACTACAGTGTCACCTGGAGCAAATTCTGGAAGATCTGTTTTTAACTGTGCATTTTCAACAGCTTGAACTAAAGGATGTTTACCACTCATTGTGGGAATCTCCAATATGTGCGGGGTCAGAAGAGGTCTGAACGGCCGCTGGGGATAGAGGCTAAAAACGCATATCAACCCGGTTATCTTTCCCTTTATTGTTGACCTTCTCAAGCAATAAAGAGCCTATTGAGGAATACTTAAGAGTCGCTCTTAAGCATCTAAATCTTTGAGCCATTTCTTTTGCTGCTTGCTCAGCTCGACTTTTTCCACCAACTCTGGGCGGCGTTCAAGTGTACGCTGATAACGCTGCAAAAACCGCCATTTCTCAATATTGCCATGATGTCCCGATTTCAACACTTCTGGAACATCTAAGCCTTCAAAATGGTCTGGCTTGGTATATTGCGGGCAATCTAAAAGACCATCCACAAAAGAATCTTGCACGGCGGACTGCTCATCAGACATCACATTCGGCAAACGACGAATAATACTGTCCAACAACACCATCGCAGGCAGTTCACCACCCGACAAGACGTAATCCCCAATCGACCATTCCTGATCAACATAATGCTGGATCAAACGCTCATCGACCCCTTCATAACGTCCACACAACACAATCAGGCCATCATATTCGACAAACTGCTGCACTGCCTGTTCATTTAAGGTCTTTCCTTGCGGCGACATATACACCACTGGAACCTGAACACATCCTGCTTGCTGCGCAAGCTGTTTGGCATGCTGGATTGCTTTTGCCAGAGGCTCAGCCATCATCACCATACCCGGGCCACCACCAAACGGACGTTCATCCACCCGACGGTAATTCCCTTCAGCAAAATCTCGCGGATTAATACAAGTGACTTGTACTATGTCACGTTTTGCTGCACGCCCGCTAATCCCATACGCTGTGATCGCTTCAAACATTTCAGGAAATAATGTAATGACTGCAAAAAACATCGCAGACTCCTCTATTTTCCTGCGCTTAAAACCGAAGTTTCAAGATTAGTAATCTACGCCCCAATTGACATAGATACGACCTGCGTCCAGATCAACGCGTTGCACCACATCTTTATGCCATGGAATCATTCGCTCTTCAGAGTCAACGCTGTCCGGTGTGGCGCGAACCACCATGACATCATTTGCTCCGGTCTCAAACAGTTCATGGATTTGACCGAGATTGATTTCCTGCTCATTCTCATCCAAGCCCAACACGGTTAAGCCTTTCAGATCTGACCAGTAATACTCGTCCATGCCTGCTTTCGGAAGTTGCGATTTTGCAATCCAGATATTAGCGCCAACCAAACTGTCTGCTGCGGTACGATCACTCACACCTTTCAGGCTAACAACCAGGCCTTTGCCATGCGGTTTCCAACGTTTTACATCTGCTGTCTGCCAACCCGCTTTGGTCTCAATGTACCAAGGAAGATAGTCAAACATATTGCTCATTGGTTCAGTATTGGAATAAACCCAGAGCCACCCATTTAATCCATATGCTGAACGTAACTGTCCAATCTGAATACGATCTTCGGGAACATTCTGTGTTGGTGTCATGGGCTACCTACTACTTAATTCGCAAAAATTATGCAGTAGCTGCAGCTTTCTTAGCTTGAGCAGCTAAAGAAGCAACACGTTCAGACGGTTGAGCGCCTTGAGCAACCCAGTGTGCAAAACGGTCAGCATCTAAACGAAGTTTTTCTGCTTTACCTTGAGCGGTTGGGTTGAAGAAACCAATACGTTCGATGAAACGACCGTCACGCGCATTGCGGCTATCAGTTACGATAACTTGATAGAACGGACGTTTTTTAGCACCACCGCGTGCTAGACGAATTACGACCATGTTAATACTCTCACATGTTAAAAAAGCTTTTTAAGTTCGAATGAACTAAAAAGGCGAATATTTTACGATATATTCGCCAGAAGGGAAAGATCAAAAAATGAGTTATCCCCATTTTTGAATTTATATTTTAATGCCCATACCAATTTGATGAAGCACTTGGAACACAGGCGGTACGCATAGAGCTTCATATCATTACAGAAAAAGCAGTGATTTCACTTAACTTCAACTCGATTGAGAGTATCTAGCGGAAGTCACTAGTTCCAAATAGTATTTTGCTTACATATAACGGATTGGCCCATTCTTCAATACCTTAATGTACGTCGGAATATAGTTACCTTGCTGTTGTGCATTACTTAATTTCACTGCAATGCTGCCTGTTAATTCAGACATATCTGCATCACCTGTAACCATTAAATTACCAGACACATTAATAACTCCAGTACCTGTAAACTTGCCCGATGATTTCCCTGTACCCCCAGCACCACTACTTGCAATCAAATTCCCATAATAATTCACTGTAATATCTTGTTGAGATTTACCAGAATCTAAAGCAAATGACGTTCCAAGGTATAAAATATTTGCGACAGTAGCTTGTAAAAGTTGCATGTCCGACGTGGACTTCAAGGCACCAGAACTAGAACAATACTGCAAAGGATAATTAGTTGTTGGACAAACGGTATTTAAACGGTTTTCCATATTTGAGGAAGAAGCATTTAAGATATAATGATAAGGTGCATAAGCTTCGAAAGTTGAAGTTGAATTTACATTTGTAGGGATATCACTAGAAATAGTCCCTGTCGCAATAATACTATTTACCAAAGGCTTATTTTGATCTAAAGTCACATTTACATTGCCATCAAACCAAAGCACACCTGCTGGTAAATTTTTTGAAGCTTCTACAGACCAGGTATGAACACCATTCTTTTCACTGTATGTAATTCCTGCAGGGAGAGTTATGCTATTCGTTTCGTCTAAAGTGGCACCACCTAAATTCTTCCTTACGCACTGTGCAATTGAACTCACCACAGTACATACATAATTTGAATAATCTTTTAAATCATTTGCTGTTACAAAAGACCGTGGAACATAAGGTGTAACTGTAACCCCCATGGCCTGCAGTTCTGCAGTAGTATAGGTATGGTTATTATTACTATTAACAACCCCTCCTCCAACCTCTAATGACACACTACTACCAAATAAATTCTGGTTATTCCCTGTATTGGAATTTACTTTTAAACCACCAGCAAAAACAGAACCAGTCTGCAATCCGCTGCTTAACTGATTACGAAAAGTATAAATAGCTCGAATAATTGCTGAAGCTTCACCACTTTTTCCCAAAATATCAAAACAATAATTGGTTGCTCCCGGGATGCTTGAAGCAGGACACGTTGAATCTACTTTTGTATAAGTAATTTCATTATTACCATATGTCACTGTCCCTGTGGCTATCTGATCGAAATCTGCTGAAACTTTATTCTGTAAAAACTTAGTCAATGCCTGATAGCCAACCATTGCTTTAATTTGTGCCTGAGTCTGCGCATGCGCCGTAATTGAACTGGACTGCATACTACGCATTGAAGACATATAACCGACGGTTAATGCTGTCATAGACACACCAACCAATAGAATAAATAATAGGGATGAAAAACCAGTCTGAGTAAAAAAGCTCAATTTTTTCTGTGCTTGCACGTGCTGTAGCAAATGGTTCAATTTTCACCTCTACTATTTAAAGTTATATAGACATGTGACATTGCTAATGATTGTCGCACTGCTGTTGCTGCTACCCGCATAAATATTTGCAGTTAATACAGCCTGATACTTTCCAACCGCCCCCAAATCATTTTTAACTCCAAAAGGGGTACAGTTAACCTGTTTTATTTTTAAATTTATTTCACCAATATTGTTATTATTAGAAATATTAGAAATCGCATTACTATTAATTTGAATCAATCGTTCTTTGACATCCGTATTCGCTGGTTTTGCTAAACCACTGCTACAATCATATCCATGGCCATGTCCATAAAACAATAAACCATTTGCATCACTCTGTAAGGCCTGACACTTTAAACTAGATATCTTCCAAACTAGATATTTCCCATCTTGGTTTAGGTTAACTGCAACCCCATCTTGATCGAATACCTTAAAGTTGGTTCCATACCCTGCGGAAGTATCATCCAATAGAAAACCCACACCTTGTAAAATACGATCTGCTGCAATAAAACCCAACATAATATTGCTATCTGTTCTAGCTCCCAAAGATGATTCCGCAGTTACTTTACCTGTAGTGATAAAAGCCCTAAGCATTGCTAAAATAACAATAACAGACAATAAGAGAGCAATTAAAATTTCAATTAAAGAAACACCACGTTGCGACAATTTGAACTTTTTCATCATCTCTCTCTTTTCACGGTGATATTTCAACTTTAACCGGCACAAAAGTATCATCAGAAGCGACTTGAATATGCGGTGATGTAATGGAAATCCCCCCATTCGCTGATGAACTATGTCCGGTCTTGTCACCCTTAAATGCTGCCACGGTATAACCGAAAGTAGATGTGCTACATGGAGTGTTTACTGTTTGTGTTTTAATACTGATATTTGTGTTGTTATCACAAGCTACCTCACTTTCTAATTTTAATCGCATCTGATTGACCGTTAGCAAATGAATATTTTCATTGCGGTGCACAACTGCCGTACGAGCTGCAATAAATGCAGCCCCCAAGCCAATAATTGCCATTAGAAAAATTGAAATCAGTACTTCAATTAAGGCCATACCATGCTCAGAACTAGGAACTAAACGTTTTTTAAAGAGAACCTGTTGCATCTGTACCTCCATTTGCAGAAATGGTGTATTTAGTGCAATTAGCTGTCAGGATATGACCGTTATTATCCAATGTAACTTGTGAGTCAGCACATTCTGTGGATGTAGTCGCAGAAGATAGTCTCACGGTAACATTTGGCGGAATATCAACAGTCCACATAAGTGTTGGTGGACTCTTACTATCAAGCACTTTGATAGTTTTATTACTATTATCAACACTCAAGGTTGCTACAGCTGTCGCACTGTCTTGAGAAATACCATTCGGGTTACGAATAGCTTCATTTTTCGCTCTTACATATGCATCTAAGAATAGCTTTTCAGTTTTAGTAATTTGTACATTCGCAATCCACGCACGTCCCAAAGGGATTCCTGCAACTGCTAAAATAGCAAGCAAGGCAATCGTGATCATTAACTCAATCAGTGTCACCCCCTGTTGTAACCTTACCATGAGGTTAACCCACCGCAGCCTGAACTTGTATTTACACTACGCACATTGGCGTTGGTTAATGTTAAGACACAACCCGCATTTCGTGTGTTGCTAATACCTGTTGCAGTTAGGGTATATTGCTTGTTTGTCGCATCTACATTTGCTGTATACGCAAATGTCTGACTTTCTGTAGGCTGCCATCCCGCTGCATAAGTTTGAGTCTCTGCTGTAGATGTAGTTGGATTAGGAGTAGGAACAGGATACGTTAAATTACGCTGATATAAATTTTCAACCAACAAACTCAGTGCAACCAAATCTGCACCGGCATTACGTGCTTTAGATTTAGTAATATAATTTGAATACATCGGCATCGCGATGCCCGCTAAAATTACTACAATAAGTACAGTGATCATTAATTCAATCAAGGTGAACCCTTTATTTTTTTGCATAAACTCTCCCCATGGCAACACACTTGTCGCCTTATGACATCATATTCAATTTAATAACGGAACCAACACAAAACAAGACAAAAGGCATAAAAAAACAGATAATTGCCAAAAAGCAATTACCTGTCAAATGATTAAAAAATTCAGAATGTTAACAGCTTGACATTTTAAGCCTGTGTTACAGGAATACGTAACTCTTTCGGTAAACTAAAGGTAATATTTTCTTCACGTCCAGCCAGTTCCTGGGGTGCTTTCGCGCCCCACTCCTGCAGACGCTGAATCACCTGCTTAATCAGAATTTCGGGTGCAGATGCACCGGCAGTTACCCCAATTTTACAATTTTCTGTAAACCATTCGGCCTGTAGCTCATTTGCGTTATCCACCAAATAGGCTTGTTTTCCCATACGCTCAGCCAACTCCCGTAAACGGTTGGAGTTAGAAGAGTTTGGTGAACCCACCACCAAAACAACATCACACTGCGCAGCTAAATCTCGCACAGCATCCTGACGATTTTGAGTGGCATAGCAAATATCATCTTTACGAGGTCCCTGAATATGAGGAAATTTTTGACGCAATGCTTCGATGACTTTCGCTGTATCATCAATCGATAAGGTCGTCTGGGTAACGAAGGCCACATGTTCTGGATTTTTCACTACCAAGGCAGCAACATCCTCTTCGTCCTCAACCAGATAAATCTCTCCCCCCTTGGATTTATCATATTGCCCCATTGTGCCTTCAACTTCCGGATGGCCTTGATGACCGATCAGAATCGCCTCAGTTCCTTCACGTGCATATTTTGTGACTTCAATATGCACTTTGGTGACCAAGGGACAGGTTGCATCAAAGACCTTTAGTCCACGGCGTTCAGCTTCTTGCTGAACCGCTTTAGACACGCCATGCGCACTAAAAATGACGATATTGTCATCAGGGACTTCATCCAGCTCATCGACAAAAATTGCGCCACGCTGGCGTAAATCATCCACTACAAACTTGTTATGCACCACTTCATGACGCACATAAATCGGCGGCTGAAAACACTCTAATGCACGATTGACGATCGCTATGGCACGGTCTACACCTGCACAAAAACCACGTGGATTGGCCAACACAATTTCCATAAAATCCTCAATCGTTGATGTCAATACAATCGACTATTTTGAACAAAGCAGCACTCTCTGGCATTTAACTATTTAGTTTAAGCGCCTGCTACTCTAAAATAGAAAAGATATTTTATCATATCAGGAAAAATATCATGTCGGGTCTCTTGTTTGTCGTTTCTGCTGCTTCGGGAACAGGCAAAACATCTCTGGTGAAAGCCCTACTTGAACGTGTTAATAATTTGCACGTTTCTGTTTCGCATACTACTCGTGGCCAGCGTCCTGGCGAACTAAACGGTGTTCATTATCACTTCACCAGTAAAGAAGAGTTTCTTGGCAAAGTTGAACAAGGCGGCTTTATTGAATATGCCGAAGTGTTTGGCAACTATTATGGGACCGCTCAAGCGACCGTTGAAGAACAGCTGCATAAAGGCCATGATGTGTTGCTTGAAATTGACTGGCAAGGTGCTGAACAAGTCCGTAAAATTTTTCCAGATTCCAAACAGATTTTTATTTTACCTCCAAGCCAGTTTGATTTGCGTCAACGTCTATCCAACCGTGGCACGGATGCAGTAGAGGTGATTGAACACCGTCTGAGCTGTGCGGTAGAGGACATGCAGCAATATATCAATTTTGACTATTTAATTATCAATGATGACTTCAACAAGGCATTACATGATCTAGAGTCTGTGATTACAGCCAACCGCCTGGTTCTCAATCAACAGGTTCACCGTCATCAACAGTTGATAGAAAAACTGATCACGCCTGAATCATGATTCAACTTGAGTCTGCACTGAAAGCATTTTATACTGCACAGTCTGTTTAAATTTACTATTCAAACGAGAATTCTTATGGCACGCGTCACCGTTGAAGATTGTTTAGACCATGTAGACAACCGCTTTGAGCTTGTACTAGTGGCAAGCAAACGCGCGCGTCAATTGGCACGTCAAGGTATTGAACCGACTGTAGAATGGGACAACGACAAACCAACCGTTGTTGCACTGCGTGAAATCGCAGCAGGTCATGTTTCTAAAGACATTTTGAAACAACGTGAGCAAGACTACCAAACTTCAAGTCTTGATCTGGCACTTTCTGCAAACAATTTGAATCTAGATGGTTTCTCTTTCCAATAAGCCATCTCTCTATAAAAAAGCCTAGTGAATTCACTAGGCTTTTTTATTCACGGCTTTTTATGCGCTATATGAGTGCAAACCTTAAAGATCCTGTGCCGCTTTAGAAAAAAAATTCATTTTTTTTCCTGAAAAAATTGACAAGTTCAGCAAGATGCATTTCATTAAGAGGTTCATCACTGTTTATTTTTATTTATGCAAAAAGGGTGTTCTATGCCAGGCGAAGAGGTCAGCCAAGCCAAGCAGCAACTTCACATCATCATCGAAGCTTATCTAAAAGCAAGCGATGTCGAGCGTGTGCTTGCTGCCTGTGATTATGCCGATCTCGCACATGAGGGCGTTACTCGAAAAAGTGGTGAACCCTATATTCTGCATCCTATTGCAGTAAGCTGCATTTTGGCGCATATGCGACTTGACCCTGAAACCCTCATGGCTGCTTTGCTGCATGATGTCATCGAAGATACCGACTTTAGCAAGGAAGATCTCACTGAAAAATTCGGTCGTGTCGTCGCAGAGCTGGTCGATGGTGTCACCAAACTCAGTCACTCCAGTGACAAAGAATATAATAAAGCCGCATCTTTCCGAAAAATTCTGCAAGCGACCTTACAAGACCCACGTGTCATTATTATTAAAATGGCGGATCGCTATCATAATATGACCACACTCGATGCCCTACGCCCGGATAAACGCGCACGCATCGCCCAAGAGACCTTTGATATTTTTGTACCGATGGCACGTCTGGTTGGCATGAATGAAATGGCCGACAACTTGGAACATCTCTGCTATCAAAATCTTGATCTGGATATGTTCAACAATGTGCAAGAAGCCTTGTTGCAAACCAAACCTAAACGTTGCCAATACCAGACGATTTGGGAAACCAACCTGGCTGACTTACTGCATACCTATCAGCTCTCAGGTCGTATCAAAAAGAAGAACAATAATATCGAGCTGTTGCGCCATTTCGTCAAAAATGAAATGGATTTACAAGAGCTGACCCATAGCCATGCCTTTGAAATTATCCTGCAAAGCATCGCTGATTGTGACCGTTTAGTCGAAGCCTTGCGAGAAAGTTTCCAGGTGCTGCATTTTGAGGATCATATTCGACGTCCGCTCCCGGGAGGCAACCAGTTCCTGCTGATCAAATTAAAAGGTGAAGAGACTACCCTATCACTGACCATTCAAACTGAATTGATGCGTAAGGCTGCACGTTTTGGTGTCGTCCTCGGCGACAATGCACCGCAAGCCTGCCGTTCAGCTATTCAAGCCTCCATGCAGAATTTGAATATGCTGATTGATGATGACTGTGCAAAGACGACTTTCAATGACCTGCTCGACTATCTGCATCAGGAAAAAATCTGGGTTTATACTCCCCATGGTCATTTGCATGAACTTCCTCAAGGGGCGACGGTCGTTGACTTTGCCTACGCAGCGAGTTTATTTCTAGGTAACCATGCAGTTGGTGCCAAGATCAATGGTGAAATGCGTCCACTGTCTACACCTTTGCATAGTGGCCAGGTCGTAGAGATTATTACCGATGTGCTCGCTACCCCAAATCCGGATTGGCTCAGCTTTATTAATACCCAAAAAGCCCGTCGCGCAATTCAGAATATTCTGCGTGATCAGGATATTGAAGATCAACGCCTGGTCGGGCAGCAAGCACTCAACCGCGCATTAAAACTCTTTAATCGCTGCATCAATGACTTATCCAATGAAGATTGGATTGACCTGCTGCAATGGCGACATATTGAATCCAAAGATACGCTGTTTGAGCAAATTGCTGTAGGTGACTTGTTACCACAACTGGTTGCCAATCATCTCTTCGTAAAGAGCCAGGGTGAAGAAACACAGGCTTCTTCCAACCGTTTGATTCAAGGTACCGAAGGGATTGATGTTAAATATGCCCACTGCTGTAATCCTGTCTTTGGTGACCCAATTCAAGGTAATCTTTCACGCCGTGGTTTAATCGTACACCGTGCGCGTTGCAATAACCTTTTACATGAACAGCACCTACATCCTGAAAATATCATGCCACTACAATGGAATAGCGAAGAAGCCGATGAAGTCAGCTTTACCGCTTATCTGTGTATCGATCTCGGGATGAATGACGAGCAAATTTCTGACCTGATCTACCAATGCCGTAAAGCGAAAACTGGCGTAGAGATGGTACGCTCCGAAGGGGATAAAACCTACGTCAATATCGTGGTGAATAACCGTAAACAAATTGCGAAAATTATCCGTGACCTGCGCATGCACTATGGTTTTCCACGAATCGAACGCCTCAACAAAGGCAAAACCGAGATGGCTCGGGTAAGTTGATCAATTATATCGATGCTGCTTTTGTCGGTCCGCAGCATCGATTATGATGTGACATGATGATATAAGGAGAAATCGATGTCCCGCCAAGTAATTCATACTGAAAATGCCCCTGCTGCGATTGGTACCTATTCACAAGCGATCCTCGTGGGCAATACGTTGTATCTTTCCGGCCAAATCGGTCTTGATCCGTATAGTATGGAATTGGTTGATGGCATTGAGGCACAGATTCGCCGCGTGTTTGACAATCTAAAAGCGGTCTGTGAAGCTGCCGGTGGCTCACTGGCAGATATCGCCAAATTAAACATTTTCCTGACCGATTTAAGCCATTTTCAATTGGTCAACCAGATTATGGGTGAATACTTTGCCCAGCCTTACCCAGCGCGTGCAGCGCTTGGTGTGGCAAGCTTGCCTAAAGGTGCACTGGTTGAGATGGATGGTATTGTGATTATTAATCAATAAGTTAATACCAAAGAAAAAATACCACCGATAAGGTGGTATTTTTTTATTCAAAACTTCAATCATGACTACTGCTATTTTAAATGAATTTCATTGACAAACGATAATAATTATCAATAATATCACTTATCGCATTACAACTTACCCTTTCGAGGTGACAGATGTACGTTTGTTTATGCCGTGGCATTACTGATCAAGATATTAAAGATGCTGTTGCAAACGGCGCTGAAAGCTACCGTGAAATTCGCGACCGCCTTGATTTAGGCACCTGTTGTGGCCGCTGTGCACCTGAAGCCCGCAGCATTATCAATGAAGAACTTGCCGCGATTGCTGCCAAGATTTCTGTCGCCGCCTGATTTTTATTCTACTTAACCCTCAGATGATTTTTTTGACCGCTTAACCGACTAAGCGGTTTTTTATTGACATCTTCTCGCTGGATTTTGAGGGCGATTTTCATTTGCTGTTCTATAAATTACTCGCCACGGTAAATTTTGTTGTTTAAGATATTGATATAGATTGCCTTAATCCCATTAAGGCATCAATTGTTGAGGGAGAGTACAATGCAAGGCAATCGTGACGTTATTAATCAGCTTAATCAGGTGTTGTATCATCAACTTACCGCCATTAACCAGTATTTCCTGCATTCACGCATGTTTAATGACTGGGGCATTGAGAAGCTAGGCTCGGCTGAATACAAAGAATCTATTCACCAGATGAAACATGCGGACAAAGTGATTGAACGCATCTTATTCCTAGAAGGTTTACCTAACTTGCAACATTTGGGTAAATTGTATATCGGTCAGCACACTGAAGAGGTGCTGAAGTGTGATGTACGTAAAGTCAAAGAAAATATCGAAGCCCTACAAAAGACCATTGCGTTAGCAGAAACCCAACAGGATTATGTAACACGTGACCTAATTCAGGAAATTCTGGAAAAGGAAGAAGAATATTGGGATTGGCTTGAAACTCAACAGGATCTAGTAGAAAGCATTGGTATTGAAAACTATATCCAGAGCCAGATTTAATTCAATTGACTAACACATAAAAAAGCCAGCAAATGCTTAATGCCAGTCAGTTAAGCAACATTTAGCAAAATGCTGTAAAAATGAGTGTATATAAATACGCTCATTTTTTTTTAT
>NZ_JAQIHG010000025.1:0-36989 GCF_035916735.1 Acinetobacter minutum | reverse complement strand
TCACGACAAAGGGCGGCTACAGGTGTGCCAGATTCCGCCTGCTTCAAGATGGACATGATCTGACTGTCAGTAAATTTCGATGTTTTCATGCAGAATCTCCTGCTTGTATCTTAAGAGAAAATTCTACTTTTACATCCTTTTATTTTTCGGGGGGATTACCATCCAGGATTGATTTATTCAGTCCCGACTTGGCTTTTACATTCTTTCCATTGTTCTCGATTGTACCTTTTGCTGACTTCGACATATTGGCTACTTTTAAGTCCTCAACTACGATCATTGCGTGGTTTTTGCTGAGAGTTGTACTGACTTTGTGCAAGTAGTCATGCCGAATATTGGCAATACGATGGTGTAATTTATTGATCTTTAAGTTTAGTTTTTTCCAATTTTGACTAAACTTGGTTTTCTTTCTCAACTTGCGTTGAAGCCTAGCCAACTTTACTTGATTGGCCTTGAAACTATTGATCGGGTCAAATACCTGACCACTAGACGTTGTAATTAACTTTTTAACGCCTAAATCAACGCCAATGGCTGATTTAGATGAGTGGATTGGCTGTTCAATAGTCCTGTTGGTGCAAAATGAAACATACCAAAGCCCACAAATTTTTTTAATCGTTACGCTTGTGATTTTGCCAACAATTTCCTGTGATTTTTTAAACTTTATCCAACCTGTTTTTTTAGGCAAAGAAACGCGATCACCGACAACTTCACAATCTTGAAACGGAAGTCTAAAAGATTGCTCACCATCAGCTTTCTTTTTAAAACGTGGCATGAGTGGTCTAAGCTGAACCTCACCACCATCAGGTAATTTAAAAAATCTTGGTTTCTTGGCTTTGAATGGCTTCTGCTTTAACTTGGCTTGTTCTTTTGGGTTGTAGAATTTATCCCATGCGGTAGCAAGATCACGGATTTTTTGTTGTAAACAAGCTGAATATGTATCACCAAGAAAAGAAAACTCAGGTGTTTTTTTGAGGGGTACTAAGTTTTTTTCAATCGTTTCGTAGCGGATAAATTCATCTTTAGCGAACATTTCAAATGATTTGGCGAGAATTTGATTCCACACAAAACGAGCAGAACCTATTGCTTGGTTAAGCCATATTTCCTGTTCTTGATTAGGCAAAAGCCTAAATTTGTAGTGTTGTGAAATCTTCACTAAATCATTGTTTACAAAGGAATTAATATGTTTGAATTTTATCAAAAATAAGCGATAAAAACCAATAAAAACATTAGATTTTTTCATGGCTTACGCCACTCGCTTATATCCCCACCTGACTGTCGGTGGGGGTCTTACGCTAGATTAAGATAATCAGATTAGTGACTATTTACACATCATAAGGGCAACGGAATATATATACAGGCTAAAGCAACTACTCTTTGAAAATTCTCTTTAACTTATCAAACCGTGTAGCAATTCTTCGGAATTGCTACAAACGACAAAAAGTATTTGAAGATTCACTCAAGATCAGTCTCGTTTGAAAATATTTTCATCAGTTTATCTTTTATTGACCAGCTATTATATTTTTTGAAATTGAGTTTGAGTTTCCAAAATCCGTTGGGAAATCTTTTCAAGGCCTCTCGATTCTAATACGCTATAAGATTGGTTTAAAATTTCTCAAATTTGATTTTAGATAAATATTAAATAGCATTGATCATTCAAGATTGTACAGGGAATAGCGAGTAATCAATTTGGTTTGGTGATTGAATTCTACTATCTGGCTATTTTTTATAAAGAAAATGTCAACAGACTCTAACATCAGAGCTGGGTAACTTGTCAGCTCAAGTTTGAGCTAATACATATAAAAACATTAGAATTTAAAGTTGCACAAGAGGAAATCCTAAATCCCAGATAAATACTTTATGTTCTTCTGGAACAGATGTTACTAGAGCTACATCAAATGTAACGTCAGTTCCTAATCTGCCATTTATAATACATTTAGGACCATGCATTAACCATTGCCAATTCTCGTCACCAAGCATGGATCCTACTAACTCTTGCTTCACATCATTGGTAGACATGCTTGTAAGATCTGTTTTTGTTTCGCAAAGCAAGTGACTAGTAATTGAATATTCAGCCACAAATTGTCTGATCTCTATTAGATAAAGATTATCAAATAAGTGAAGATGATCGGTCATTATTTATATCCTTAGCAAATTTTAGTGGAATATTTTCACCGGTCAAATATAGATCACTCTAATGACAATTTTTGTCATTAGAGTGATCTTTTTAAATTTTTACTGATAATGCAGTATCATCGATTTAATTCTTTTATAAATTTCCTGCTGAATATGTAAGGGTTCAACGACTTTTATCCATCCTCCCATACTTAATAACCAGGGTATGAGCAAAATCGTTTCCGGTATGTTTACTTCAACTTGGTACCAACCTTCTGCTGTTAATGGATCTGAGATGACTTGATTTTCTGCCAAAGGCCTTTCTTTGAAATGAAACAAGGCCTCAGGATGTACACGAAGAATTAAACGGATTTTTTCCTGATATTGCCCGATTGGGTGGCTCAATTGATGCGTATCTTCAATATATTGGTCAAGATCAAAAGAAGTGTGCACAGCACTCTGTTGGGACATTTGCATCGCCAAAACTCGTTGTAAGGCAAAATGTTGTGGTGTCGATTCAAACCCTGTGGTTGCTAGAAGATAAACCGTACCATCTTTTACGATCAGGGCAAGGGGACTAACTAATCGCTTAGAATGATTTCCTTTAGCACTCACATAGGTAAATTCAACCTTTCTTTTATTACATATCGCATCAATTGCAGTCTGAAGTATTTCAGGTGAAATTTTAGCCCAGCACCTGCCAATACCATCAGGTAATACCCGAATTGTGTCACGGATACGTTGTGTCATCAGATTTTTCTGATTTAACACATGCGCGGACATGTTGCCGAGGTCATCAATCGCTAATTGACGAATAGGAGAAAGAGGTTTTGCAATGACAGTTCTACTCAACACAAGATTAAGTGCAATTTCATCACGCATAAACCAGCTTGCTACGGCATTAATATTCAAATAATACCTTTTGGGCTGCTCATCCAACACATTAATCAGTGGAAGAACGTCATATTCCCATTTACCAGCACTAAGCTCATTCACATATCTAAACATTGATCGCAGCTTATTGGGTAAAGGCGCTTCAATGGGCCATCTTTCTGCAAGCTGGTTCACTGTCAGAGCTGCTTCTGGTTGTGTTGGAAGAATTTTGAGTAGTAATGCAGCGACATCTAATTTCATTTAATAGTCTTTTAAAAATACAGAACAAAAAAATAATTGCTAATGACATTTTTTGTCATTGGTTAAAAGCATACTAGTTTTATCAAAAGAGTTAAGACGATTCAAATTTTGATATGGAATTTATTTATTCCTGTTTTAAAGCTCTTTCACTTCAATTGGTACAAATAACTTAATTTGAGGAAAATAATGATGAGAACTTATCGAGTAACACTGGCTGCTTATGCTAACGGTGATGGCACACACAGGACCATAGTTGTATCCGCTTATAGCGAGTTTCATGCTTGCCAAGTCGCACAAAATAGCTACCCAGGCTGGTTTGCCATGTCTGCCGAGATTTATTAAATCATGACCCTACTAAAAATTAATCGAGAATTTTTTATATAAGTCTTCTTTTATAAAATTGATTCATATAGATTATTCACCACATTAAATTAATCAATTTTTATAATTCAGCAGTGATTTATAAAAATATATAAATGGTCATTAAATAAAAACCAATTCATCACAAATGATATTTTTTTAAGGGGCTGCTGTATGAAATATCAGGACAATTCTTTTGTATATTCGCCATCTGATTTAATCCTTTTCATGGAAAGTCCTTTTGCATCCTGGATGGAACATCTGGCCTGTGTAGCTCCTGATCAGGCTCCTGAACGCGATGAAACTGACTCTATGTTAGCTTTGCTGCAAGATAAAGGTGGGGAACACGAGTCTGAAGTCCTGGCCGAATTCATTGTAAAAGGTTTGAATGTACAGGACTTAAGCACTGCGAGTAATAAAGAAGCAGCCACCATTGAAGCAATGAAATCGGGTGCTGATGTGATTTTTCAGGCCTGTTTAACTAAAAAACCATTTATGGGTTTTGCAGATTTCCTAATTAAGGTACCAGGTCAAAGTTTATTAGGTGATTACCATTATGAAATATGGGATACCAAACTTTCAAAAACCATAAAACCTTATTTTACTGTACAACTCTGTTGTTATCAGGAAATGATCGAGTCTATACAAGGTAGACGTTCTGAAAATTTTGTTGTGGTATTAGGCAATAAAGAGCCAAAATCGCTTAGAACAGATGATTTTTATTTTTACTATGAATCAATACGTAATGCTTTCTTGCAGACACATGAGCAATTTGACTTAACAAGAAGACCCGATCCGGCAGATTCTAAATCTTGGGGAGCATGGGAAGGTTATGCAAATCAACTATTAAAAGAAGCAGACCATCTTTCACAAGTAGCAACTATCACAAAATCTCAAATCAAAAAACTGAATACTGCCGGTATTTATACCATGCAGGGCTTGGCTGAGAGTCAATTAGAGCGGATTCCAAATTTTAATCAGACTGCATTTGAACGTCTTAAATTTCAAGCAAGGCTGCAAAAATCAAGTGAAGGATTTGAACAACCTAACTATAAAGTACTTGTACCTGAAGAGGGACAAAAGCAAGGACTCTCGCTCTTACCACCGCATTCTGATGCAGATGTATTTTTTGATATTGAAGGGTTTCCATTAGCTGATGGTGGACTAGAGTATTTATGGGGTAATACCTATTTTGATGAGTCAGGTAACCGACAATTTAAAGATTTTTGGGCACACTCAGAGGAAGAGGAGAAACAGGCTTTTAAAGCATTTATTGAGTGGGTCTATGCACGATGGCAAAAAGATCCAAGCATGCACATCTATCATTACGCGAATTACGAGATAGCCGCCTGCAAAAAATTGATGAGCAGATATGGCATTTGCGAATATGAGGTTGATCAGCTATTACGCAATGAAGTCTTCATTGATCTATATAAGATTGTGAAGACCGGTTTGATTATCGGTGAGCCCAAATACTCTATTAAGAATGTCGAACATTTATATCGTGCCAAACGGCAAACCGAAGTCGGTAATGGAGGAGATTCTGTCGTAGTTTATGAAAACTGGCGCCAGAACCCGGATGGCGAGACTTGGCAAACCTCAAAAATCCTAAAGGATATCCGTGATTACAATATTGATGACTGTAATAGCACTCAGGAGCTGGTGGTTTGGCTGCGAGCACGTCAGTCTGAACACAATATTGCATATTTGGGTAAAACTGAAATAGTCGAACCCGAAGTACAAGATGAGATTACTGAACGCATCAAGCTCAGAGATCGCTTGCTGGAAAAGGCAGCATCTATGAAGGAAAACGATCCTTTAAATGCCTCTCTGATTGAAAATCTTGCCTGGTCTTTAGAATTCCATCGTCGTGAATCCAAACCTGTATTTTGGCGCTTGTTTGATCGTTTAGGCCTCACTGAAGTTGAATTACTTGACGATCTTGATTGTTTAGCCGGTTGTGAACGGTCAGAAAAAGAACCTTTTAAACCTACAAGTAGAGCTAGAAACCTTGCCTATGAATATCAGTTTGATCCTAATCAGGAGTTCAAATTTTCAAACACTAAAGATTTCTATGTGTTAGGTGCAGAAAATGAGGAAGGACAACAATTAAAGGTAACGCTGTTGCCTGAGTTTAGTAACTTCAGTCAAGGTATCATTACCGTTCAAGCCAAAGCAGAACCACCGCAGATTCTGACCTTGATTCCAGATGAATATGTTCGACCAGATCCTATTCCTCAAGCTATTGAAGCCGTAGTGAAGGCATTTGAATCCAACCAGTTGGGTGATTGTGCAATCATCGATTTTATGAAACGAGCGTATCCTCGTATTCATGGTCGGGAAGCAGGTCAACCAATAGCACCAGGTCATGATGAACAAGAGCGATTAAAACAAATTATCTCTGCGATTAGCCATCTAAATAATTCATATCTAGTGATCCAGGGTCCCCCTGGCGCTGGTAAGACGTATACCGGTAAGCATGTGATTGCTGAATTGCTAAGACAAGGTAAAAAAGTGGGGATCAGTTCGAATTCTCATAAGGCAATTAATAATCTATTAATCGGAACTGCTAAATACTGTCATGAAAGTAACATTCATGCATTCTTTGGCTGTACCAAGGATACGGATGATGAGCTGACTCAACTTGGCGTTTCAATTCTTAAGAACAACGAAATCGTCAATCATCTGTCAGAACCCTGTGTAATCGGTACGACTGCCTGGGGTTTCTCTCGAGACGACTTGGAGAATCAGTTCGATTATCTCTTTGTTGATGAAGCAGGTCAGGTTTCAGTCGCTAATTTAATTGGTATGAGCCGGTCCACAAAAAATATTATTCTCATGGGCGACCAGATGCAGCTTGGTCAACCGGCTCAGGGAACGCATCCAGCTGAAAGCGGGTTATCCACTTTGGATTATTTACTTCATGAGACACCAACCATTTCGGAAAAACAAGGTGTATTTTTAGGGACAACCTATCGGATGCATTCCGAAGTTAACCAGTTTATTAGCGATGCGGTTTATGAAAGTAAATTACTGTCGCATCCTGAAAATGATAAACAGATAGTTATAGTGCCTTTGGAAGATAAAGGACCTCTAAACAAAGAAGCTGGTGTTATTTTTATCCCGGTCGAGCATGAGGGTAATACCCAAGCCAGTGATGAAGAAGTTGTTGTAATTAAGCAGGCTGTCAATCAACTGTTAGGACGCCAATTCACCGATAAGAACGGTGATCAGCGGCCAATCTGTTTAGACGATATGTTGTTTGTAGCGCCTTATAACTTTCAGGTTAACAAGCTCAAAAATGTTTTAGGAGATAACGTCAAAGTAGGTAGTGTAGATAAATTTCAGGGACAGGAAGCTCCTATCGTGTTCTTTAGCATGTGTGCGAGTAATGCGAGCGAATCTCCACGCGGTATGGATTTCTTGTTCGATAAGAATCGAATTAATGTCGCTATTTCAAGAGCGCAATCTTTGGCAATTGTTGTTGGTAATCCGTCTTTGACAAATAGCTATGCCGGCAACGTTCAGCAGCAAATGAAAGTGAATATGTTTTGTCAGTTAGTACGCTACGGTATGAGCGATATGGAACATCCAAATAGTCTCGACAGCAGTATTAGTCTGACTGATAAAATGATTAATTTAGAATATTTACCTGATTCAGCTGAGCCAATACAACCAGGCATAGTATTTTGAGTTCTAAGGATCAATCTATAATTTATAGATTTATCTGAATGATATTTAATCCAGCTACAGATTATTGAGATGAATAGAATGAACTTTATTTACAAAGATCAATTTAACCATGAAAAGATAAATAAATATCTGCAAACTTTAGACGAAAGACGTTTAGAGTGGTTCGCTAATGTAATCACAGAAATTAAAAAGAAATTCCCTAATATTGATATTTATTTCGCTGATGGGAATGGAGGAAAAGGATATATAGGATTCGGTATAAAATCAGTGATTGATAAAAAAGATAGAGTAAAAGAGCACTTATTTAATTTCAACTTAGATCCAATTTTAGAAGGGAAATCAGACATCAAGTTTAAAGCATTTATTAATGATGATGAAAAGAGCTTTGATTTTGAGTTTTTCAAGGAGACAAATGATCTAGGTGAAATTCAGTCATGGCTAAACAAAGTGAAAGAATACGTTGATAGTAAAGGGCTGAAATTAAATGGTAATGGTTATTTTCCTAGAGACTATTTAACTCATTCAATAACGTTACTAGAGCAAAAAATTCATGATTTTTTAGCATTATGGCCAATCGAGCGTTTAAAAGGCCTTACACTTGAGAATTATCATCAAGCGAAAAATAAAGAATGTTTTATTACGCAAATTGATAGTTTTGATCCAACACAAGGCGATCCTACTTTTGCTTGTTATTTTGATATTTGGGAACCTATAGGCCTAGGGGATAATGATAAATATCATAACCAAAAGCCCTACTCCTGGAACAAACGACTCGGAGATACCGAAGAACAGGCATTTGATAAACTCAAGCAAGAAATACTCGATATCGTAGATGCCTCTCAGCGCCGTGATTTAAAAGCAATTGACCAAATTCAGTTTACTAAAGGACTGAAATGGATGATTGCATTTTTATATCAAGATTTTAATAATCCTTTTATCATTCCAATTGTGAGTCGGGTAAACACAAAACGTATTGGCTATGATCATTTATACCCTAAATTACCGCTTCCAGAGTTTTTACCTCTTTTACTGGCTGACAAGGGAGAACAGCAATTTTTCCCTTATGTAGAAAAGCTCTTTGCGATGGTAAGAAAAGGCTATCTGGATAACAAACAAAAGAAACAGCAAACTGAAGAAGCAGTGGATGAAGTAATGAATCAACAACCTTTAAACCGTATCCTCTTTGGTGCTGCTGGTACAGGTAAGACATTTCATACCATCAATCATGCACTATCCATTATTGAAAATAAAACCCTTGAATCATTAGAGGATGAAGATCGCACGGCGCTAAAACAACGTTTTGATGAATATAAAGATCAAGGACAAATCAAATTTGTGACTTTCCATCAAAGCTTTAGCTATGAAGACTTCGTTGAAGGGATTCGGGCAGAAACTGATGAACAAGGCAAATTAAAATATCCTATTAAACCAGGAGTATTTAAAGAAATCATTGAGTTGGCTAAAGGAAATGTCCAGTCCAATATTGAAGATGAAATTGATCTATCAAATAAAAGAATCTGGAAGATGTCTTTGGGTAGAGCGGGTATTGAAGATGATTTGTACCGCTCTTGTTTAGACAACAATGTCCTTCTTCTTGGCTGGGGAGATGCAATTAATTTTAGTGAGTGTGAAAATATAAAGGACATTAAGAATAAATTGGCTGAAGTTAATTATCCTAAAGATAGTGAAGATACAGCGGCTGGTTATGTAAATACTTTCAAAAATAAAATCCAGAATGGGGATTTAGTAGTTATTACTGATGGTAATTTAAAATTTAGGGCAATTGCAGAAGTTACTGGACAATATGAATACGATGAAAATCAAGAGTTTGGTTATCATCAGCTTAGAAAGGTCAATTGGCTGAAGACTTTTTCACCAAGTTTGAGAAATGAGGATTACTTTAAGAAAATTTTTTCTCAATCAACGGTTTATAATTTAGAAAATGCTATTGATAAGTCGAAACTATCTGCTTTGTTACAGCCAGAAGCTAAGCATTCTAGTAACTTAGAAAATAAATATGTGTTGATTGTGGATGAAATCAACCGTGGCAACATTTCGCGTATCTTTGGTGAGCTGATTACCTTAATTGAAGATTCAAAACGTGCAGGTGCAGATGAAGCGCTATCAGTTACTTTACCATATTCAAAAGAAGAATTTTCTGTACCTAAAAATGTCTATCTTATTGGAACGATGAACTCATCTGACCGTTCGCTTACAGGTTTAGATGTTGCTTTGCGCCGTCGTTTTACCTTTGTTGAAATGCCCCCAAACCATGAGTTGTTAAGTGATATAGAAATTGATGGACTTAACATTGGTGAACTATTGAAAGTGATGAATCAACGTATTGAGATATTGTTAGATCGAGATCATTGTATTGGTCATGCAAACTTTATGACATTAAATAGTGAATCTACAGTTGAAGATTTAGCTCAAATCTTCAGTCAAAAAATTATTCCTCAATTACAAGAATACTTCTTTGATGACTGGGCCAAAATCAACCTTGTTCTTTTCAATAATGGAATGTTGCAAAGTAAATCCATTCAAAATGGACTTTTTCCAAGCAGCAGTGAAGAAGAGCTCAGTTATCTAGAACAAAAGAAAATTTGGAGTGTAAATCCGAAAGTATTCAATAACATTGAGACTTACCGTGCAATTCTAGGGGCAGGTAGTACAAGTAATGGCTGATTTTACAGTAAGGGAATATGCATTTATCAGTGCCGCGTATGAGGGTTGTCCACAATCCTCAATCGATCATGCTTATGTTCCCGAAAGTGCTTTTAACGCATTATGTACGTTAGCCTCTACCTTTTCCCAGCAAGGAGCACGTCTATTTGAGATCGCTGGGCGTAGAAAGCTTAAACTTGACCAATATGTAGGAATTATCGAAACACCTTGCGGTACACGCCTAGAAATCTTGCCAAAACATATTGATTTAAGCGAAGTTCAGGATGAAGAGCAATTGAAAGAAAAGGAACGTAAACTCCTTAGAAATATGCTAGAAGTTGCTTTACACCTACCGTCACGTGAAGTTGGCGCGGCAAATCTAAGCCGATTTAAACAGCCGATTCATGAGTGGATCATAGAGCAATTTTTAAAAGAATTTCAGTATCTCGTGCAGCGTGGACTACGTTTTGACTATCAGCGGGTAGAGGAAGATCAAAAGTTTTTGCGGGGACAACTTAAACATGCTCAATATATGCGCCAGCCTCCAAGCAGAAAACATATTTTCCCAATTGAACACGATGTTTACGAAGTCAACCGAGCTGAAAATCGTCTCATTAAAACAGCATTAGACGTTGTCTGCAAAAAGACCAGACAGGCGAGCTCTTGGCGTTTGGCACAAGAGTTACGTTTGATGACCAATGAAATTCCCAAAAGCCAAAATATCAAACATGACTTTCAGCAGTGGCAGTCAGGTCGTCTTTTGGCTCTTTACGAGGATATTAAACCTTGGTGTGAACTGATTCTCAGCGAATATATGCCTGTTTCGACACATGGATCGTGGCGGGGTATGAGCCTACTTTTTCCTATGGAAAAGTTATTTGAATATTATGTCGCACATCATCTTAAGAAAGCCCTGCCGGACTATCAGGTAAAGACACAACACGCTTCAGAACACATTTGCACCCATAAAAACCGAGATATTTTTAAGCTAAAACCCGATATTTATCTAAAACATAAAAGCACAGACCAAGGTATTGTTATGGATACCAAGTGGAAATTGCTCAATCAGCAGGATTATCGCTATGGTTTAAAGGATGGGGATATTCAGCAGATGTTCGCCTATAGCCATTTTTATCTTAACCATTCTAGTGATGTTGTTTTAATTTATCCGAAACATAAAAACTTTGATAAGCCATTGGATTTATTTGAATTTAGAGTCGAAACACAGGCGAGATTATGGGTGATTCCATTTGATTTAGAGCAGCCCAACAATACAGAGCTGAAAATCGATTCGTAATCCTACAGTCATTTCTATCTTTATCTAGCGGAATAAATAGCATCACCATCTGATTGATTTCATGTTCTTTGCACAGATTATGAGGAATATTCATTTGTTTTCGAAAAAATATGTAAATTACTAATTATTTCAATCATTTAAAAATTATAGGAGTATAAAAATGAAGAAAAAATTGAAAGTTTTTGAACTGGTCTATCATAGTGGCATAGCCTATATGCCCAAAGCTGAAATGGAAAACTGGCTGAAACAGGATCCCAACGTTCAGTCCTTACCAATCACCGATCAAAAAAAGATTATAAAAGCCTGCCAACAATACCATTATCCACCCGAGTCCAAAGTTCAGGACGATGCATTGTGGAAAGCCATGGAACAACTTGATCCAGTTCTGCAGTTTGAACGCAATTCCGAAGGTCCGGCCATGCGGGTTAGCCTGTTACTTGAATTAATGAAAGTCTATCAATTAACTGTGCAACAGTTTATTGATCTCTGGCTGTCAAACCCCAAAAATGCACCCAGTGATGACAAAGAAATTATGAGAATGTTTGGATACTAAATTGAACTCAAAAATTAAAAATAAACTGATTCAAAAATTATTTGATCAGCCTCTGGATATCATTGGTGATGTTCATGGGGAAATTGATGCCTTACGGTCTTTACTCGCCCAGCTAGGCTATGATGCAAATGGCCATCATCCGGACAATAGAAAGCTTGTGTTTATTGGTGATCTGTGTGACCGGGGAGTGGATAGTATCGCTGTCTTTGCCTTGGTGAAGCATCTTATTGATCAAGGTAATGCTCAGTGTATTCTGGGCAATCATGAATTGAATCTATTGATTAACTCTAAACGAGAGGGCAATGGCTGGTTTTTTGGTTCACCCCATGATGATGATCAAAAAAGTTTTAACTCAAGACCTGCGACTCAAGATGATCGGGAATGGATTCTAGAGTTTTTAAATACTTTACCCTTGGTACTTGAATCAGATCAATTACGTGTTGTGCATGCTTGTTGGAATCGATCATCTATCGATGCTTTGAAAGCATGTTCATGTGATTCGATTCCTGATGTTTATGCATATTTTGAGCAGGAAGCCCGAAACTACATGCAGCAATCAGGCATAGCGGCTCATGCTCAACAGGAATTGACTGAATATCAGGGTCAACTCAAAGATCCGCAAGCAAGAATACCTTTTTTACTGAATTTGGGCCGAAAAGATGTTTTAGAACAGATGAACAATCCGGTTAAGGTGCTTACTTCTGGTGCTGAAACTCTAGCGGAACAGCCTTTCTATGCTGGAGGTAAATGGAGAATGGTTGATCGGCATGCCTGGTGGGACGAGTATCGGGATGATACTCCTGTCATTATTGGACATTACTGGCGCAAGATAAAGACCAATGGGGAGAAATCAATTTTTAAAAATATTGATACACTGGCCTGGTTTGGTGCCAAAAACAATGTGTATTGTGTCGATTATTCAGTGGGCAAAAGATATCTTGATCGCGCTAGACAGAATCAATTTAACGACCTTCTAGCAGCATTACGCATGCCTGAAAAGATCCTGATTTTAGAAGATGGAAGTATCTATCCGACTTCTAGCGATGAATCCATGATTGAATGAGAACATCCATCAAGAGACTGATTCTTTGATCGGATTTCATAAGACTGGAGCGTGAATATCGAGTTGTTTTTACTCGGAAATGACAGGTGAAAGATGCATCTGGACAAGACTATCTTGTTCTCATGGCAGGTCAGAAGCTAAATTTAACTTTAGTAAAAAGCGAGTGCATGATCAGACTGAAAGATCAGAAATTATTCTCTAAATACACATAGAAATCCTTGCCTAAACGATCGTATCTGAATGGCATAGAAGTATGTGTCATCCAGCGTTGTAACAACTTTTCATAGACATCCGCCTTTTTCATTGAAGTGGCACTAAACGTCCAGTATTGAATCTTGTATTTATAGATGATCTGCTCGATACGCTTGCTCACCCTATTAAAAATCCTGAATGCGGGCAGTTTAAGATTTAGATCCTCATAAATGGGATCATCCCGGAATAATGCCATTTCAGGATGTTTCCGGAAATTGATGTTTAATCGGGTGCGGGCAGGACGGTCCAGGTAAAAGGAAAAATTGTAGTGGTTAAATTGAAGAATATAGTGCAAGCCATCGATATACAGATCTTCTTTAATAATCATGCCTATCCTTTTGTAAAATGAAACTGCATACAGATTTTAAACATATCCCGCAATAATGCTTGACTGGCATCATCTTGAAACACATAACCGAAATGATCCAGATCGGTTGTATTGATTAAACGCAAGTAGACACTTTCTAAAGGTGTAAAACCTTTACGTTTACAGTAAGCGAAATAAGCACTGGCATCTTCAAACAAAACCCACCATTCCTGAGGAATACCGATATTGATACCCCCAATCTCGTGTTGATCGTCAAACATTGCATTAAGCAAATACTGAAAATTTCTACGCAAACTTTGGTAATGAAATACAGGGTAATCCGGGTCGATGTTCAACCAGGCGAGATGTGCATGGAAATTTCGTGCGTTGAGCAAGATGTCTTTAATTTTTAAATATTGACTGAATCGAGTAAGGTCTTTGGCTGAAATGCCGGGCAATCGAGATAAGTCCATATTGTCACTTAAATCAGCCAGTTTGACTTCACAGGCAAGGGCATTTTTTACAGTACGCTGTACCGCTTGAAATCGGTTTTCACCGTTTTTTTTAGTGACAGCCAGAACCGCATTCACAATGTCGGGACTAAAACCAAGAGAAAGCAGGTCATCAGCAGAAGTAGCTGTATCTTCCAAAATATCATGCAGTACGGCTACGATTTTCGCATCCGGATCTTTTACTTTCTGCATGATGCGTAATGGATGAAGAATGTAGGCCTGTCCAGCTTTATCCAGCTGACCAAGATGTTGTTCAGTTGCGAAAAAAATCGCTTTTTCTAATGTAGAAATATCGCTGTCCTTTGTTTATTTAATTGTATTTTCTTCAGATATATTAATTGATGAGTAACGATGAATATATCCGTCTTTACTGCTAAACGACATTCAGTGTCGTTTAGCTTTCCTTTCATGTCCTGACAGATTGAGCTCTTCCAATATCTGGTCAGCTTTGAGTTGGCGCGCCCATTTGCCAAAGATGGTTTGTGGTTCACTTATGGCGTCCTCTTGAGTAGCCAGATGTATTTCTAGGTCCTGCTGGGGTTTATCTTCAAACAATGGCCAGAAATTAAACATAAGGTATTCTGCAAGGTGTGCTACATCAAGATTAACTTTTTTGATCATGCCATCAGTAGAAATATGAACGTCCGTTTGCTGATCAGACAACTTAATCAAACACTTTGATTGAACATGAAAATGATCACAAATCTTTTCAATACAATGCTCAAAATCCGTATCTGATACGTGGTCTGGTTTCTTGACCCAAAAGAAGAATTTATCTGTTTTATTCAGATTTTCAGCTTTCTGTTCCGAAAGCTGCAGGATAATCTGCCTAAATGGGTGTGCTAAACCAAAAAGGGCTGCAAAGAGATTCATCCTCGTTGCTCGTTGGCTGCTATCGGATGGTTCTGATCCCGAAAATCCAGGAATGATATACGAAGAGGAATTTTTTTCAGTGATCCCGAATGAAGAAAAAAACTGGTTTAAAAAATCGGTATTATTTAAATTTTCTGATGACTGATTAATATTCATTTTTCTCTCTTTCTTACAATTTATAGCGGGTTTCAAAACATCATTGGGGGAAGTGCATTCTGATTTGTCATCAATCGTGTTTCAGATTTTTAATAAACTTGTCACATGTGTGAAAAGTGCATTTTATTGCAATGCCATCTTAAAGCTTTTTAAAGCAGACTTTCATCCACACTTTACTCACAAAAAAAAGTTGCAAAATAAACCAATTTCGAAACTTCTTGCTGGTATTCATCGGCATTAAAAACAACACGTCCGAACTTGGAAAATATCTCGGCAGACGGTTCATCCGGTTTTAGCAAGATGATCTTCGGACATTGTACCTGGAGTTTCTTAAGATCCAGTTCATTGATGTTTGGGTAATACAGGCCATAGCCTGACCAGTTGTTTACTGCAGTTTCCAACACATAGCTGTTCTCACCAGAATGTTCCGCCATCAGTGAGGTGTCGGCTGGTAGCAATGCCTTAATCTGCTCTTCAACGTTATCTATAAGATGAAAAATAAACTGTCCAATATATGGCTCGCCTGCAGCCGTTTTAGCCTCATAAAATAGAATCATTGGGTATTGTCCTTGTGGTCTACCTACGACAAAGCCATTAAAAGAACGGGGAGATAACCATGGGCACTACATTTCAGTATGCTTTATAAGACCTTATGGTTTTGAACACTAGAAATTTTCAATCCATTTATCCCAGAAACCCGGTTCATCATGATGTTTATTTTGCATGGCTATTTGTAAGGGCAGACAGCAGAACATGACATCGGGTATGCGTGAGCTACCATCCGGGTTTTCTAAATGATCTCTTAACTTGATATACAAGGGATCATTTTCATCGTAACAAACATCTAAATATAACTGTCCGCGATAAGAGTCGAATCCATCTTCTCTTGCAATATCAGCACATTCACGAAATTCGATGTTATTTGCTTTTAGCCAGGCAATTAAATCTTTTCTTGCAGGCAATGTTTTATAGTCAAATATATCATCACTTGTTGAATCAAAAACAACCAACAGCACATCTCGCCCTTTTTTGCGTGCAATCGCATCAATGTGTTCAAGCAATAGTGGCATTCAACAGCTCCTTTTTGATTTAATTCTTATCGATGATAAAGCCATTTAAATGTAACGATAAATTCTAATATTATCAATCCATTTACATCATAGTGCGACAAATAATGTCGCACAAGCCTTGTTGATGGAACAGATGATATTTATACTGACCATTAAAATAACTACAGGCATTCTTCATGGCGGTCATAAAAGTAATTGAAAAGAGCATCAAACCGAAAGAAAACCTAAAACGCGAAACGCTTCAAGCATTTATTTGCAACGGCAGCTACTTCTTAACTGATTTGACGATTTATGAAGATGGCGATATTGACTGTTGGGGCATCATCAGTTTTGAAGAATTCCTGCAAAAAGTGGAACAGGGATGGGTCACTGTTGAATTACCACAATCCGACAGTCTAGAGATTTCGATTCATGGCCTAGGTGAAATATCTCCGGGATACCACTATCAAACCTATAAGAGTAACGAAGACCTGATTGCTGAAGTGCGAGATATCTTAAAGCAACTGAATGGTCTGCCTGATAGTTCTAAGCTTTGCAGAGCAGCGTGGAAAGACTACCAGCAGGAACCCTCAGAAGAAAAACACCTGGCATTACGCCAAGCTTATGAAGCGATCCCAACACACAAGAGACGTTATGTCCTTCGTGATCAAGACCGTAAAGATTATCCAATTCGACGGGTCATCTATCCGAATGATGATTATTCACTGGGAGAACTAATCTTTGCATCAGAACACAGCGAAGCAATACAGAATAGTGTTGCGGAGTTAAACGAACAGGTGACCAATTCAATGCATCAGGAGAATGACATGGCCAATACACTACAACAAAATATTAACGAAGTCGTTGCAATTAAGAAAACCTATGAAGATGAGATTAAAGCCTTTATTAATCAAAAACTAGAGGAATTTCAGCAACAGGTGAATTTGCCGATTAACTATCTGGATGTGGATATAGATACTGAACAAGAAGATGAAAGATATGTCACTACCGTTTCAGATTTTAAAATCCAGATTCTTTTAGAACTCTAACCACATCAGAAGCAATAATTTGAATGAGCTCGAAAATAAAGTACTGGGGTGTTTACTCGGTCTGGCCTGCGGGGACGCGGTAGGAGCATCTGTCGAGTTTCTAGCAAGAGGCCGATTTAAGCCACTCACGGATATGGTGGGTGGTGGTAAATTTCAGCTAAAAGCAGGTATGTGGACAGATTGTCAATGGCATTATGTCTGGCGGAAAGTTTGCTGCTATGCAAAGGCTTTGATGCTGACGACCAAATGCAGCGTTATCTCCAGTGGATGGATGAAGGCTATTATTCAAGTAAAGACCATGCATTTGGTCTTGGTAAAACCATGATCAATGCCTTGTTTCGTTATCGCAAAACCGGGAACCCCTATAGTGGTCGTGCCGAATCACGTTATTCCGGCAATGGTTCATTGATGCGTTTGGCACCCATCGCAATTTATTACCGAAACAATCCGCTACAAGCATGGAAGTATGCGCAATGCTGTTCACTTAAGAGGAGCAGCATTGTGATTTACCGGATAACGGGTTTTTGACATCTTAACCGTTCGAGGTGTTGTTGGCCTCGAACGCCTTTCAAGAAACAGGCTGCCCATCCCTGATCTAAGCTCCGATAGCCGCCTGCCAGTCCCTGACAAGGGGTTGGCATTCGCCATCACAATCAGCTGAACGGCTATGTACTGGCATGCAGGCTTGAAACGGATCTCCGAAGGTGAACGCTCAAAAGCCACCGCTGCAAATGCCGCTTCTCGCCGGATAATATTGTAGGTCAGCAGCAGTCCCCACAACTCCTGATAAACCAGCTCTACCGTCTTGCTGCGAAGCGTGATCGCATTATGCTGCATCGAGCTTTTGATATCCCGAAAGCCCAACTCGATTTCCCAGCGTTCTTGATAGAGCGTGGCGATATCCTTTGCATCATACTGATCGGCCGGCAGCGAGGTCAGAACCGTCTTTATTCGTCCGCCACGCACAGCATAACTGACTTGCCTGGCCTCCCAGTATTCGGGGAGCGTCGGGTTTTTCTTTCTTGCCTGGGGTGACACTTTCATACGCACCTGTACGTCACCTTCTGCATAAGTCTCGATCACTTCACTTTTCAGATTCTTGCGCTCCGGAATCAGCCAGTGACGAGCTTGGCCTTGCATCGAGAGTGAAAGCAATAAATCCGCACTCCAAAAAACCTTGTCAAACAAGGTGACCGAATTATCCGGAATCTGGCTGAGGAACTTTGAAGCCAAAGGAATCTCGCCCCGGCGATAGGGACTGATCTGCGCATCGACCAGTATATGCGAGCGCGCATTCATCAGTGCGACGAGCCATAGCATCGGAAATGGCGTCTGGCGCTGTGTGGAAGTATTGCCTGAGCCAAAGTGCTCGCGAAGATCGGTCGTATCCTGGGTTCTGAACAACGCACCATCGACAGCGAAAACCTGAAGCCCCTGCCATTGATCACCTGGATAACGCTCGTGTCCCCAGTGTTGACCTGTCTGGCGAAATAGCCACTCCACAGGATCCGCACCAAGACGTTTACGGGCTTCAGTCACCCCACTACGCGCCAGCAGGTCAAGAGACGCCAGTCCCTGGGCGCAAATATTCAGTCTTCTTGCCACTTCATGGATGGGCTCATCCCGAAAAATTGCCATCCCAAGAACCAGCCAGAGGACTTGATCTGCAGGCAAACGCCGCCTGCGGATAGTAGCCGAACTGCTCAACTTGAGTGCGGATTCGACCCACTCAATGGGGATGTTGAGAGTAAAGGTACTCAGATCCGAGAAGTTAAATAGACCGTTTAGGTCGAGAAGATCCTGCTGAAACACCATAAAAAAATCCGATGCCAAACCTGACACCGGATTCTCTACTAAACTCCGCCATGCTTCAAATGCTTAAGTGAACAGCATTGTGGAAGTATGCGGGCTTAAGCTCGCAGACAACACATGCTTCAGCTGAGTGTATACAAGCATGTCAGTATTTTTGTCATGTGCTTCTAAATGCTTTAGCAGGAAAGAACAAACAACAAATTTTTGAGATTCAAGATGCTTTAGAATTATCTTACCTAACGTCAGTCGTAAGCTGTGATTTTTTCAATAAAACGGTAGATGAGGTCAAGGGGAGTGGATTTGTTCTAGGAAGCTGCCTTATGGGCATTTTGGCATACTGATAATTTTGAAGATGCGGTATTGGCAGCCGCAAACCTGGGCGATGATGCCGATACAACAGCTGCGATTTGTGGCCAGTTGGCTGGAGCATACTATGGCATTCAGCAGATACCGCCTGAATGGCTTGCAAAATTACATCGTAAAAATGATATTGAGCAGCTAGTAATAAACTTAATGAAATATCACTAACAAATAGTCGGTTATCTTTGGCGGATACCCCAACAGTACCCACTCTTTCAGGTAATAGATCATTCATCTGTTGCCACTGATTGGACTGCTCCTAGTATCCCAGACAAATTTCGTATCCACAATTTAGGTTATTTATTGTTTTAATTTTCAAGCATATATATTTATAATAATTTTCACTTGAAAAATTATTTTTATGATTTTAAAGACTTTTTAATGATAATTTCGTTATGAGAAAAAAATATGGCTACACTTTTTTGGAAGCTTTCAGATCGTGAAACTAGACTTGAACAAAATATTACACATATTTTAAAAGCTAAACCAAGCCTCGCACCTTTATTTGAAAATGTAACTTCAGACAAAAGCACACATTTTTTGAATCTTTTTTTCCCATCTATGCCAACAGTGTGTTATGTCGCAAATTTGTCTTTACAGGATAAATCTGCACAACGCATTAATTTAGCCATTCGTATTCCTCAACATCCTGCTTTTAGTGCATATTTAGATGAACACAGTTCATTAGTAGTGATTGGTTATTGGGGGACTCGCTCTTCCACACCTTATTTAATCCCAGAAAGCGTAATAATTAGTCATAATAGTGAACACCCTACAAACTATGAACATGAATTAGAGTGTGAATACCAGTTTTTGGAGGAAGGGGAATATCCCTCTCGTGGTATCCAAAATGTATTAACACCACAACTTGTAGAAGAATTACCTAAAATTTCGGTTTTAGCTAATGAGCGTTTAGAAGAGTGGCGTAAATTTTTGGGCTTTAAAAAAGAACTGATTCGTCAAAAATCAGTAGGTTTACGCTATTTAACAATTAATTATGATGAACAAAAAAATATTTTTAAATTGCTTACGATTGCTAATAGTCAACAAGATTTTGAGCTCGTATGTAGAGCCTTAGTACGAAAAGACCTACAATTATTTGATTTAAATACCTCAACTGATCCATGGAAATTTGAATTACCGAGCTTGGAAGATAAACGTCAAAATAAGCAAAAGGTAAAATTTGAACTCGGACAATTTAAACGTGGGAAAAATGCTTTCAATTTACTGAATCCAGATGAGTTAAAGAATGTTTTTCAACATATAGATTTAAAAGATATACCTTTTTCAGCACCTGTATTTGCATGGCTGAATATTGAACCAACAGAAGATTGGAAAAATAAAGTCACCAATTTGGTACCTGATCAATATGATGAGGAAGCCATTCTACAATATAAAGAAGATATTAAAGAAATGCTTGAAGCAGTACCAAGCACAGGTTTCGTATCTTTTGCTTTAATCGGCGATTGGTCATTGGTGGATCGTCAGGATAGGATTTTGCGTAATTTAAAGCAAAATGAAAATTGCTATGCACCATATCTATCAAGTTATTTATTTGATATTACGCAAGCACAATTACCTAACGTACTTCCTGAAATTAACGAATGGTTTAATTCTAACTTAAATGATGCACAAAAGCGTGCAGTGCAAAAAATGCTTGCTGCACCAGACTTATGTTTAATTCAAGGACCTCCAGGCACAGGTAAAACTACAGTTATTGCTGAAGCTATTTTACAGCTAGTAAAACAGGGTAAAACCATTTTGCTTAGTAGCCAATCACATGATGCTATTGATAATGCGCTATCACGTATCACCAATCACCCGTCTTTACGTGTAGTTCGTTTGGCAAAACAAGGGCGTGGGCGAGATAAAATTACCGAAGAAGGTAAACTCTTTTCAGGCGAGCAAGCCTTAGCACGTCATTATGAGGCATTGAGCCATGATATTCAGGCACGTTTTTTAATGCCATTGCAACAACAGCAAGAACAAATTGATGCGTTGAAAACATGGTTAAATCAAGCTGAGTTTTTACAACTCGATGCACAAAAGCTTGAACAACAACGTCAAAGTATCAAACAACAAGGCATTGAAAAGCGTCAACAACAACAACAGGCACAAAAGGATTTTCAACAACAGCAACTTGAGTATCGTGCACATCAACAACAACTATTAGAATTACAACAGTTGCAAGATTTGTTAGCAGGGCAAAGTATTGTACCTCAAGGTCTTATTTTACCCGATATGATGAAAAATATTGCAGATCGCTTATTTGAATTAGACAGCTATCAGGTTCAATTGCCATTTCAAATTGCAGATTTTCGTTTTTATCCAGAATCACAAGCTCAAATTTTGATGGCATTATTAGATGTTTGGCAAAATATTCATAGTAGCTTTGAGGTGATGGAGCAGGATATTACTCGCTTGCAACAAGCAGGTCAGGGTGGTTTAACGAGTGTCGAGACACAGCTAAAAGTTCAACAACTACAACAAGAAATTGAACAGCTTGCCAATCAAATGGATCTAGATGATAGCGAAGAAATTTCTAATTTATGGCGTCTAAAACGTCGTGAAGTAAATCAATTAAAGCAACAAAGTGGTGGTTTAACCCACGAATGTTACCAACTGTTTAAGGATAGAGATCAATTCCTCAATATTACAAATGCACAATCTACTGCAATGTTATTAGCTGAGCGTTTAGAGAAATTTAAACAGTTTGAGCAATATCTTAATGGTCAGATTACAGAAGCAAGCCAAAGCTTAACTGCACAAATGCAAGCATTTGAGATAAATGTACCCGATGATGCACCGATCAAACAAATTGAACGTGAAATTCAAAACCTAATTGATCAATACAAAACGATCGAAATTCAATTGCAAACACAGCAACATGCTGAACAACAGCATTTACAGCAACAAAATTTTCAAAATACCAGTTTAAGTGAATCAATTAAATCTACTCAAAATCATATTTCGTATTTACAGCAACAATATCAGGATAGCAAAGCACAAAACCAAAATTGGCATGGTTTATTTGAAGACTGGGTGCAGTCTCTTAATAATCCACAACAGTCAAAATTGGATTGGGAATTAATGAGTCAGGAATATACCCAAAACTGTAATTTAGTGGCGATTTCTTGTAATGAAAATTCACGTACCTTACAAGATGCAGGGATTGATGGCTTTGATGTGGTGATTATTGATGAGGTATCGAAAGCCACCCCAATTGAACTGTTAATGCCACTTATGCGTGCCCGCAAAGCTATCTTAGTCGGGGATCATCGTCAATTACCACCAATGTTCCAAGAAGGCCAAGATGCTACCGAAACGTTTGAAGATTTAGTAGAGGTAGAAGATGAAAATCAAGATCGTTCAAATTTACTCACAAAAGACAATTTCAAACGTTATGAAAAATTAGTTACGGCCTCGTTATTTAAAGAGTTATTTGAAAAAGCACCTGATGTGTTACGTGAGCGTCTCACTACACAATTTCGTATGCATCCTAGCATTATGAAAATGATCAACTATTTTTATGATGGACAGCTCACATGTGGTAATCCTGATGCACCTCGTGAGCATCAAGTCGTTTTAAAATCTAAGCTCAATACCCTAGTGGATGCTAATAAGCATTTGCTTTGGGTAGATACTTCAAATGATGAAAAAGGTGTGTCTTACAGAGATGATGAAAGTACCAATGCAACAGAAGCTAAATTGATTGCTAAGACTCTAACCAATATCAATGCACAAATGAAACAACAGGGCTATCACAGTAAAAATAAGCAAAAAGTTGGTGTAGTGTCTTTTTATCAGTCACAGTGCCGAACCATTCGAGATGAAATTCGTAAAGCCAATGGTGGTAAATTAGATTTTGATGCCATTCATGTCGAAATTAACACGGTCATTCGTTATCAAGGTAAAGAAAAACCTATTATTTTAATCAGTTTAGTGCGTAATGATGGTAAGCCAAAAGATCATAAACGCTCATCTCGTGCCAATATTGCCCGTTTTGAATTTATTAATGTCGCGATGTCACGTGCACAAAACCTATTAATGGTATTTGGTGCACGTAATATGTTGGAGCTACGTGATGTGAATTTACCGCATATGGATAAACCTGGCACGAGCAAACGTAAAATTTATCAGGATATCTTTAATCGTTTGGATCGTGAAGGGCAGGTCTGTACAGCAAGGGAATTTATACAAGCTTGTGAAATCCCAAAACCGCAGGTGGCTTAAGTCATACTTTGATTTAGACATTATGACTATTTAAACTAAATTTTATAGAGAATAATTATGTTGAAATTGCTTAAAAGTTTTGAAGTGAGTCTACCTGTGTATCAGATGGAATCGCGTGTAAGTTATCAAGCGATACGCCAACCGAGTGTTTTTGAAGGATTACTTTTAAACTTAGCTGTGAAATACAAAACAATGCTTGGGCAATATAGTTTAAGCCAAGTATGTGAAAAATTTAAAATTGAAGCATTTTTAGTGCAAAAAGCACTTTACAGTTTGATTGATAATGAAATGCTAGAACGTTGTGATACAGACTTGACAGTCACACATGTCAAAGATTTGGCAGTGACAACACTAGGAAAAAATTTATATCACAAAAATGAAATGCCAAGTGAGAATAAAAATGCTGAATTAAAAAGCCTATTTCATCCATTAACAAATAAGTTTATTAGTGATAAAGACTATAAATTAAAACCCTATGATACCCAAGCACCTTATGTAATGCCTCAAACGCTTTTTGAAGCAAATATATCGCATATCGATCAAATGATCCGTGACATGCTTGAACAGGCAGGAGAGGAACAATTTGAATGGAAAAAGCCGAATACTAATATCAGTGAAGTTAATAGTTTAGTGGCTAAAACAGTAACACATCGCTTACCCATGCGTATTGCGCTTAATACGCAAGGCCATCTTGGCTTTGATGCTAAAGGTAATTCGGAAGTACAGCAAATATTTAGTATGTGGCTTGAGCAAACCAAGCATGAAGTACTGTGGGAACATCTTTTAGCCCCAACATTCCAACAGATAGACACTGATTTACCCACTTTTGAATGGTCATCAGTATTAGACGTGACGCTGGTAGAAAATACTTTACTCGATGAGAATACATTGATTCAGGTTTACGCTGAAAAAAGCCCAAACCAAGTCAGTAATAAACCAGAAATCGTTTTGTCGGAAAAAGCAAAATTAGCGAAAGTACAAGGTAAAACATTAACTTTGCCATTCACTACGGCTTTACCACAAGGCTTTCAGGCATTGTACCTATATAAAGATCAAACAGCGACGATCGTATTAAAAGGTAATACCCATATCTTTTATGCCAAACAACCACGTTTGGTGGCTTTGAAAATTAAACTTCGTGATGAGCAAGTGTGGTCGACAATTAAAAATGAAGTGATGCATTGGAATACCACTAGCGACCTAGAGGTCTTAGCATTTTCACGTTACTTTTTATCAGAACATGAAGTGATTCAACAGGCACCAAATTTAACTATGAAAGAAGCCATGAATTTGCATGAAGCCATGAAAAAATTGAACAATGCAGGTTTACGTGCTAGTGCATGGTTAGACAAAATTCAACAGATTACAAATTTTAATGAATTAAAAGATTTTCGTAGTACCTTTTCACATTTAGAACTTGCACCACAATGGGCAGAACCTCTCTTTTTTGCAAAATTACTTGATGATGCTTTTGACAAAGGTCAAAAAGCTGGAACAACGCTCGATCAAGACTTTGTTGATATTGTGCAGATACAAAAGTCATTAAAAAGTCAGATTAATCCTGATGTGCTCAACCCAAATCAGCAGATTAATTCTAGCTCTTTAAATAAGGTAAATATAAAAGCCCTAGCTTTAATCGACGAGTGGCTAGATTGTTATGAAGAACTACGACAAAAGCATACTGAAATTTTGAATCTTTGCGAAAGGCTACAAAAGCAACAACGACATTTAGTGGTATTAAAACAAGGGATAGCACAAAGCTTTGCACCTTTACGCACAGATGCTAAGCCTATTGCTGTATTAGATACCAGCTATTTGATGCGTCATAGTGATGATCTGACTAATTTAGAACGAGATTATTTTGTGATGATTCCGCAAGTAGTCTTACATGAACTAGACGGCCTTAAAAAGGGACAAGATGGGGATAACTTTAGCGAGCAAGCACAGCAGGCGAGACGTGCGATTCGTGCTATCGAGCATTTAACATCAGAACATATTGAACCGACTCACGATGAGTTTGTAACTATCATTGCAAAAAGCAAAACAGCACAAGAGATGACTGCGGATGAACAAATCCTTTCAGTGGCTTTATTTTATCGTTTTAACAGCAGTGAACTTTTTAGTTTAGATAAAAACATGGGGAATTTGGCAAAAGCAGTCAATATTCGCACTACCTCCGAATATCAGCCTAAGTCTAAGTTAATTAAAGAACATCAATAATTTACATTCTTAAAGATTTTTAAATAGGATTTTAATATGAGCGCAATCCATGAACGACGTTACCGCCTACAACGTGAACGTGAAATTGCTCAGGCACGAGTACGTGAAACAACTACACAATATCTTGAGCGTTATCAAAATACGTTAAATCAGCTAGATGAACAAGGTTTAACTGCCTATGTAGAAGTTGAAGTTACGCAAATAAAAAAACAACTTACTCAAATGCAAAATTTATTGAGAACCGATGCTTTTGCTGCACGCGAGCTTAGTCTAAGCATCGGACAACGTATCTATGGCTTAAGGGCTCTTGCACGTGAAAATCAGCAGATTGAAATTGAAAACCAGCGCCTTGAAGTCTTAGAAAAACAATGTCAGCTGGTAGAAAAACGTCGACAAGAAAATGCTGAATTAGAACAAGCATGGCAACGAAATTGGCAAAAATGGAGGGATAAACTTGCTCGTAATTTGGCTTTAAATGAGTTAAGTGCCTTACGCGAAAAGATTTTTTCTGATGAAAGTAATTATAGTATTGAACAAGTAAATCAAGAGATGGACAAAATTCAACAACATTATGAACAACTAGCAAAACAGCAAAGAGAAAGCCAACAGAAAAAAATTGAACAGGTAGCAACACAAACCTTATTACAACAACTCACTGATGATGTGAAAGAGGGCCAACTGCCTCTTGCTGAAACAGAACAGTTGAAAGCGGATCTGGTTAAACTTATGGAGGCTCCCGCTGTCAGCTTTGAACAAATGAAAAGCATGGCACAAAAAACAGATCAAGCCTTAGAAGATGAAAGTATTCGTCGTGAAATGGTCAAAGCTGTTTATCAATCCTTACAAAATGCAGGATTTAGCGTATTAAAACCAAAGCGGGTAAAAGAAAAGGATCAGGACATTGTAATTATTCAGGCACAACGGCCATCTGGCAATCAGGCAAAATTTAAAATTGAGCTAGATGGTAAACTCCGTTACGAGTTTGATAATTATCGAGGTCAAACCTGTAAAGAAGATATGCAAAAAGTCTTGCCACGACTATCGGAGGTCTATGGCGTAGAACTCAGTGATGAGCGTATTATTTGGTCAAACCCTGATGATGAAAGTGCAGAAATGAAACCTTTAGCCCCTCATCAACAGCAGCATGGTTAAGGTTGATCACGCACTTTAGATAAATAAATTCATCGTCACTAATGTAAAAAAACTGGATAACAATGAGTACACAACATATTCAAACATGGCTAGAAAATTTTGAGCGGCAAAGCATGTTACGCCGTGCATTGGTGGTATCAGGTAATATTATTGATCTCGCCTTCGCTAAAAATGGGCAATTACAGCCGATTAATCAAATCATTAGTGATAGTCTAAAAGCAAAAGGCTTTCAGCATGTGGTGTTTTATTCGCGAGTGGGTGGAGTTTCAGGTGTAACAACACAACAATGGAATGATTTACAGGCGACTGGTTTTCAGTCATCAGTATTTGATGAAGCTGATGATTATGATATGGGTGAAGAGGATAACTCTTCAGATCAGGCAAACAATAGCAATGGTGGTCAAACAGAACTGACACCGAAAGACTTTTTTGCAGTTGCACAAAAGGTGATGTCTGAATCTCTGCAACGTGTTGCTTTTGTGGTGGATTGGTCCAACTATATGTTTGGTCAAATTAACAGTTTAAGTGATGCCGAGCGTGCATGGTTACAACAAATTTCTAAAAGTATCCGTGATGCTCAAGTCAATTTAAGTGCGAATGAAATTGATAAACCACAAAGTTTGTTGGTGTTTTTATGTTCAGGATTAATTAATTTGCCACCAAGCTTATATCTAAATAATCCATTATTTGCCGAAATTAATATTGATTTACCTAATCTACATGAGCGTGAACGTGCGATTTCAGCATTAAAAATGGCATTTCAAGTACAGGAAGATCTATCACCTCAGTCACAAGCCATGACTGATTTTGTTACGCTGACCGATGGTTTTACCATTCGAGATATATATCATCTGGCACGTTTATCACGTCAGCAGCAAGACACGTTAAACTTGCAAAATTTGGTGTCTTTATATCGTTTTGGGAAGCGTCAATCCCCTTGGGAACAGTTGAACCATAGCAAGTTAAAAGGCACTAAAGAAACCCTTAAACTACGGGTAAAGGGACAGGATCAAGCCATTGATGCTGTAAATAAAATTTTGATTCGTGCTTATACAGGTTTGTCGGGTTTACAACATTCTGCCAAAGCCCGAACCCCAAAAGGAGCTTTGTTCTTTGTGGGACCAACAGGGGTGGGTAAAACCGAATTGGCAAAATCTTTAGCACAGTTCTTATTTGGTGATGAAGATGCCTGCATCCGTTTTGATATGTCCGAATTTAACCATGAACATGCCGATCAACGTTTAGTAGGCGCCCCCCCGGGTTATGTGGGTTATGAACAAGGTGGACAACTCACCAATGCTGTGAAAAATCGTCCATTTTCTTTATTGTTATTTGATGAAATTGAAAAAGCACACCCACGTATTTTGGATAAGTTTTTACAAATTTTGGAAGATGGCCGCTTAACTGATGGTAAAGGTGAAACTATTTCTTTCGCAGATACTTTTATTGTGTTTACATCAAATATTGGCGCAAGCGAGATTGAACCAAGTACGCCTGAACAAGTCTCTGCACAATTTCAATCTGCGGTTCAACATCATTTTAAAACTGAGTTAAAACGCCCTGAATTATTGGGACGTATTGGTGAAGCCAATATTATTCCATTTAATTTCATGGACAATGATGAGATTTTAAAAAATATTGCACGTGCCAAATTGCAACCACTTGAACAGCGTTTAAAAGACAAATGGCAAATTCAGGCATTCCGTTTTAAAGACGAAGATAAAGCCTTGCAAACTTTGGTTAATCAGGTCAATAAACAACATGGTGGGCGTGGTGTACTTAATGTGCTGACTAAAAATTTATTTGACCCCTTGGCAGACTTTTTATTTGCCGAAGTTCAATATCCTGAACAATTGAAAAACCAAAGTATTGAGGTGATTCAGGCGGGTAAGGTTTTTGATTTTAATATTGTGTAAGTAAAACAATAGATAAGGATAAGCCCATGGCATGGTTGAATGTTGCAAAAATTATAGATGTAACTCAAGCAGAAGGCCCTGGTTTAAGAACAGCCATTTGGGTGCAAGGTTGTTTAAAACGTTGTATTGGCTGTTGTAATGGGCAATTTTTAAAAATTCAACCTGCTGATGTGTGTGATTCACTGATGATCATTGAACAGATTGTCCAGAATCAACAACAGTATGGCATTGAGGGTGTGACCTTATTAGGTGGCGAACCTTTTTTACAAGCAGAAGGTTTGGCTGATATTGCACAGGCATGCCGTAAAATGGGCTTATCAGTAATGGTCTTTAGTGGATATGAATTGGAAGAATTGGATGATTTACACTTTAAAGGAGCATCGAAATTGCTCGAATTCACAGACGTTTTGGTTGATGGGGAATATCAACAAGCTCTGACTGAAAACGTGCGTAATTGGGTGGGATCTACTAATCAGCGTTTTCATTATTTTACTAATTTTTATGATCCAAGCATTGAAACACGAATGTTAACGGTAACCAATGAATGGCGTATCGATGCACAAGGAATTATTTCGGGTAATGGCTTGCCTTTTATCTTACACGTTTAGTTTTTGTAATGTAGTTTAAAATTTAGAAACTTAATTATGTATAAAACGACTTTTTTGCACAAACCTACCACTGAAGGCTTTTTCAGCAATATAATTCTCGAATGAAAAAGCCTACACCCAAAATCTAACGTACAACCAATTAATCCACCTACAATAAAGCCTTGATTAATCGTGGAAACCTCTCAATTTGGTTTGATTCAGCAATTCAATGGTATGCTCTGTCTGTCAGTAAACACGGGTAAAATCAAACTTATTCCGATGCAACGATTCCATGCTATTTATTGATCAAATCTCTTTTCCACCCTTCTTTGCGTATGGTTACTGGCTTTCTTCAAAGTCTGATTAAACTCTGTGGATTGGATTGGACAGAACCAGATTATTCGACCATATGCAGAAAAACAAAAGCATATTGATATTTCGCTTCGCTATCAGAAAAGTTGTGATGGACTACATCTACTTATTGACTCTACCGGCTTGAAGTTTTTAGGTGAAGGTGAATGGAAATGTCAGGAATATTAGCATGAATATCGACGACAATGGCGTTAACTCCACATAGGTATAGATGCTGAAACATTGCAAATACGTGCAGTTCAGCTCACAACGAATAATGTCAGTAACTCACAAGTTCTTGGTAATTTACTTGATCAGATTCTACCTGATTAGCGAGTTGATTTTGTTTATACTGATGAAGCGTATGACACTAAATGCTGTAGACAATTGATTTCAGATCGTCAAGCCTATGCTGTCATCCCTCCAAGAAAAAATGCAAAACTCTGAAAAGATCAAAACACATGATCTTTAGAGAGAAACGAATTAATAAAAACAGTTAAATGTCTAGGCAGAGCCGTTTAGAAAAATGGTCTAGTTATCATCGGCGACGCTTGGTGGAAACGAAGATGTACTGCATCAAACTATTAGACGATAAATTAAAGGCAAAGTGCTTTCCTAGTCATGTGAATGAAATTCAGGCACGCATAGCCGTGTTAAAGAAATTCATGTAATTAGGTCGACTTCATACCCAAATTGTCACTTAAATTTAGATAACTTTGGGAAGATCTATATCTAAAGCCTTTATGCAACAAAGCCATTAAAGACTAAAAATGGGCTCTAAGTAATTAAATTTGTAATTTATTAAACATAAATTCAATTGTGAACTAGATTTCTGGTGAACATAAGTTAAGTTTAGATTTTATTAAAATATTGAATAACCAAATATCTAGATTTTTAACTTTATAAAAAAATTAATCTATTAAATCAGTTAAATGGAGATAAAAAAATTATCTTTTTATAATTTTACATTTATAATCAATATCTTACAGATTTCAAGGATTTTTATATCAATTTATTATATCGAAATCATGTCACTTTTAAACTTTGGGAGTATACTTATTGCTCTGATAATACTTGATATTATTTAATATATTGATATTATTTAATATATTTTAGTTTGAAAATATTTTTGTAATTTTAGCCTAATGGAGCTGTGTAATGAGTTTAGATTTAGATTTATCTTTTGAAGTTGTCAGCAAGGTAAATGCTGCATGTTATTCAAATGCTTGTTCTGGTAGTAGAAGTGATTGTTGTACTCGTACATGCACTCGACAAAGTAATGCAAATACGAATCAAGATTCATCAATGCAGGCTTGGGACAATTATTTAGAAATTAATGCAGGCGTTTTACAGTATTAATTTTTTATAGATAATATACAGCTACTTCGACTTCGTTAAACATGAGGTAGCTTTTGGATTTTTTTATGCTTCATAATATTTATAAACTTCAAGATACTGTTGATATTTACATTTCAGAAATGGAAGATTCTCGAAAAGTATTTCTAACATTTCATAAAATGACTACGCGTGATAGAGTTGAGTTAATTGTAGGCCGAGCAGTTGCTGAGTTTTTAGCATTACTTGATGGTATAAAAACTGTAGATTTAATTTTAAAAAATTTAGGTGACTTTAATGAAGAGGATGCATTAAAGTTAATATCTTTTTTACAAGAAAAACATTTGATTATTGATGTTAAGGAGTACGATGAGTTAAATCCTCGTTTCTCAAGACAAATAGCTTATTTTGATGACATGATATTGGATAGAAGGGGAAGAGATACACAAAAACTACTTGCATCAAAGAAAGTTGTTATTTTAGGTTGTGGGGCTGTAGGGGCTGCTATAGCAGAAAATTTAGTAAGAGCAGGTATTTCTAAATTTGTATTGGTTGATTATAAACTAGTAACTGAATCAAGTATAAGCCGACATTTATTCACACGATTAAATGATATTGGTTTAGCTAAAGTAGAAGTTCTTAAAAATTACCTTAAAACTATTGATTCAACTGTAACAATTGATACATATCAAGAATGTTTATTACCACAGACTGATTTATCAAAATGGATTACAGATGATACAAATTTGATTATTAACAGTTGTGATGAACCTTACATTGGGCATACCTCAGTTAAAGTTGGTCGTTATGCACAAACCAGAAATCTTCCTTTATATGTGGCAGGCGGTTTTGATGCTCATTTAATGAGTTCGGGAGAATTAATCTATCCACCGTACACACCATGTATTGATTGTACACAACAGACATTTACTAAAGCATTAGGTGATTGGAAACCAACATACAGTACTACGGCTCAAATCAAGAATATTGTTGATCTACAACAAAATGTAAGTATAGCATCTGATATATCAACATCTTATCAAATAGGTGGGGCAGGTGGGTTAATAATGATGAATGGATTTTCTGCACACTTAAGTTGTTTAAAGATTTTACAATTTTTAGCAGAAGATTCTACTTATGATTATAAAACTATTCGGTACGAATATTTACCGAATAATGGTGAATTAACCGAATTTGAAATGCAAAAACAGGAACAATGTCATGTCTGTAACCACTAATTTACGTTTACGTCAAAGTGTAGGTATTGTGGTTCAAGAGAATATAGTTGAGTTTTTTAACTCAAACGTTCGCTCTAGTGTATCCTTAAAAATGCAATTTCAGGGTATTGTTGAGTTACTCAAAAATTTCGATGGAGTAACAAGTATTCAGCAAATAGCTGAAAAATATCAGGGCATATCTGTAGAGCAGCTTACCTCTTTAGCTCAATTTTTGCGTGAGAAATATATACTAATCCAACAGGATATTGCATATCCCCTGGATATTGTTCATCATCATTATCGCTTGGTGAATACTCTTGAAGATTATTTCCATTCAAGTCATGAAGTTTTACAAGCAATTGAGAAATTAAAAAATGCTACGGTAATGATTATTGGACTTGGTGCAGTAGGAAGCTTAGTCGCAAGTTATTTAACAAAATCAGGTGTAGGAAACTTTATTATTGTTGATGCTGACAATGTAGATATTAGTAATTTACATCGTCAGTATTATTTTGAATCAGAAGTTGGGCAAGAAAAGGGGGGAAAACTTAAAAAACAGCTTGAAATGATGCATTCTGATTTGAATGTTGAAATTATTACTGAAAATTTACAACAGAATTTTTTTGAACGAATTAAAATTACCAAACCAATTGATTTAATTATTAATTGTGCTGATGAACCCAATGTGGATATCACTAGTAGAATCATCGCTGAATATGCTATGAAATACAAAATACCACATATTGTTGGTGGTGGTTATAATTTACATCTTACACTGATAGGTCAAACGATTATTCCATTTGAAACTGCATGCTTTAAATGCTTTGGTAATGCTTTAAATGAGCTAAATAATGTCGAACTAAAAAATGTGAGAAAGCTTCATCGAGAGAATCGTAAACTAGGATCATTTTCACCATTGTCGGGTATTGCAGCAAGTTTAGCATCACTTGATGCCTTTAAAGTATTGATTGGTAAAAATGAATTGTTGCAACAAGCTAATAGACGGATAGAGTTTAATATGGCTCAACATCAATTTAATATTATTGATATTCCAAGAAATCCAAATTGTGAATGGTGTAAAATTTAATATGGAAAATGAAATTTTATTGAATGGTATATCAACTCATAATTTAAAAAATATTGATATAAAAATTCCATTGAATAAAATAACTGTGATATATGGAAGGTCTGGAGCAGGAAAAAGCTCATTAGCTTTTTCTTCTCTCTACCAATTATGTCATGATGAATTTGATGCTTTAGAACGTGGATTTTCTGAAAGTAGCGAGTATCTTATCCAGTGTTATGAAGGGCTAATCCCTGCTGTTGCAATATCTCAAAAGAACACCAATAGTAACCCACGTTCTACACTATATTCCTATCTTAATATTCCTCAAATTTTATCTACAATAAAAGTAAAATCACCTGTTGCTATTCCAAATTTTGACTTATTAAAAATTAACAAAATCGGTAATGAATGCAAACATTGTCTTGGGTTAGGTGAAAAATTTGAATTTTTGGAAGACTATATTATTAATCAAAATTTAAGTCTTAACCAAAAACCTTTTTCTTGTTGGCGAAATGGTGATTTAGCAGACTACTATAATCAATTATTGTTAGCATATTGTGAACAAGAACAAATAGATATTCATGTTCCATTCAAATATTTATCAGATAAAGATAAACAAAAAGTGCTGTATGATAGCAGTAATGAAAAATTACAATTTAGATTTAAACATCGTGGTAAGTCCAAAGCAAGGAAAGGGATTTATAAAGGTGTAATGTTATATATAAAAGAAAATTCAAATATAAAAGCTGTAGATAAATATGCAAAGAAAGTCATTTGTTCAGCCTGTAATGGAGCGAGAATTAATATAGAAACTCATCAAGCTATTAAAATTTTTAATATGACTATGCCAGATTTTTTATTGATGCCTATTGATGAATTAGTGTTGATGTTAAAAAAAGAAATAAAAGATGATAGTGTTTTGGTAAAAGTATTAGATTCTATGTGTGAAATGGGCCTAGGCTATCTTAATCTTGCACGTTCAGTTCCAAGTCTATCAGGTGGTGAATTACAAAAATTAAAATTTAGTAAATTACTACATTCAAATATATCAGGAGTATTGATTGTAATTGATGAAATTTCATCTCAAATTAATGAAAATGATTTTTATAAAATTTGGGAAAAGATGCAAAATATTGTCAAACATAATACGTTAGTTTTAGTTGAACATGCACAATATTTTATTGATCATGCAGATTATAAAATTCATATTGGTTATAAAGCAGGGATTGAGGGAGGAAAAATTTGTCCTGATGAGATTATTCGACCATTCTTTGATATTTCTAAAAGGAATAGACCACAAGGTTTCATTGAATTTATAGATTTAAGTAAAAACAATGTAATAAAGCAAAGTGTAAGTATTCCTAGAAAATGTCTCACTGTCTTTACAGGCGTATCTGGTTCGGGGAAATCTTCATTGGCGAAAGCTATCTCTGAACAAGCAGATGTAATTTATGTTAGCCAAAAAATTGCAAATTATAGTAGTCGCTCTATTTTGTCATCTAGCATACAAATAAATACATTAATTGCAGAATATTTTTCAAAAATGACTGGATTAGATGTAAGTTATTTTTCCCCAACACAAAATGGTGGTTGTAAACAATGTCAGGGTGTAGGTGTAGTTAAATATGAAAGAGGATATGAACAAGATCTATATTTAACATGTCCTACATGTGAGGGTGACTTATTTGATAAATTCAATGAAAATGTTTTAAAACAAGTGCATGGAAAGAATATTATTGATGTTTATAAAATAGAAATAAGTGATTTATTAACATTTTTTCATGATGAACGCATTAAAAATATACTTGATACACTTGTATCTTTAGGCTTATCCCATCTTCAGTTGCAAAGGAAAACACAAACTCTTTCAGGTGGGGAGTTACGCCGTGTAAAGCTTTGTGAAAGTTTATCAAAACAAAGAGCAAGTAAAAAAATCCTTATTATTGATGAACCCGCTGCAGGACTGGACCCTGAAACAGCTAGTAAAGTTGCAAGCTTTATTTATCAAAAAACTAAAATATTTGAGGCAATTATTCTCATTGAACATAGACCAGAGCTTATAAAATATGCAGATTATGAGGTTGTTATGGGTGTTGCAGCAGGAATAAATGGAGGAAAAATTTTAAAGCAAAATTTGATATAGTTTTAAATTCTATTTTTATAACATGCTTAGGGTCTGTTGAGAGAGCGTTCAAAATTCTGTGTCAGACGAATTGGCTAGAGTTTAATTATATCATCGAGCCTGCCTTTAAAGTAAATCGATAACTGTGTGATGGTTTGTCCCCAGTTTGTCACCGGCATTGTCCATTTTTCAGAAGCCTGTTGAATGCCAATATACAGCAATTTCAGCAGGCTATTTTCATTAGGGAAAGCCCCCTTGGTTTTGGTCAGTTTCCTGAATTGGCGATGTATAGCCAGTTAAATAAACTACACTACATTTCTTTAAAGCCGATATTTAACGCTTCCAGGATGGATTTCTGCTGTTGGCTAACAATATGTCTGACTTTCCTTTTGAGCAAAGACCATGCTTTTTCAATTGGGTTTAGATCTGGACTATAAGCTGGCAAATACATAAGCCGGGCATTGTATTGGATAGCCAATTCGTCAATTTCTTTACCTTTGTGAATTGAGGCATTATCCAAAATCAGTAAGTGCTTTTGATGCTGACCATTTTTATCTTTAGGTAAGCCCTTCAGCAAATATTCAAGCCACCCAGCAAAAGTGCTGCGATCACATGAACCCTGAAAAATGAAGGGTGCTATGAATCTGAAAGCTGCACTTGATCGAACAGCACTGATCATACTCAGTCTGGTTCCATGCCCACCCGATTTTAATGCCTGGCAACGTTTTCCTTTCTCAGACCAGCCATACTCAGCAGTTTCATTGGTATTTATGCCTGATTCATCAATATATTGTTAGCGGCAGTGTAAAAATGACCCCCTAACGGCATTTAAAAACTGCCCCCCTTGGTTAATATAGCGGTCATTTTGCAGGCTTGTCTGTAGAGAAAACTCTTTTTTTATGACTCCACCCCAGCTTTTTTAAAGCAAATAGGATATTGGCGTAGCTGACAGAGTAGCCAAATCTTTGTTCAAATAATGGCACCAGATCTTTAGCCTGTGAAAATGGTGTTGTTTCAACAAAACTTTTGAAAGCCTGTAGGTCTTTAATTTTATAGGGCCGACCTGCTTTTTCGGGATGTGGTCGATTCGCATTTCCTTGAAGATGTTCGAGCTGAATCCAGAGATCTAAAGTCGTTCTGGCGATCTTAAAAACGGTACAGGTTTTCGATTTATTCTGACATTCTTTGTAGTAGTCCAGAGCTTTGTGACGAAGATCATTGGAGTATGGCTTAGGCATAAACAGCAGTGAGTAAGGTTTTCTATAGTGTAGCAAACTTTCTATTTTTAGCTATATCACCTTTTGATTTTGAAGCAATGTACCATGACAAGATTAACCCGTTAGGTCAGGTGGCCTAACTTAAATAAAAAACTCTACGACAAACCCGGTACGGTTCAACTTTTAACTTCGGTTATTTATGCAATGATTACCATCTTTATTTAACATAATCAATATTATGCGAAATCAATTTTGTAAGCCCAAAGTAGAAATGTCCGGTTTCTCCAAAGTAAAAATGTCCGCTTTTAGAATACGCGTTTTTGCGATTTT
>NZ_JAQIHG010000024.1:0-38517 GCF_035916735.1 Acinetobacter minutum | reverse complement strand
GTCAGCATCAAGCTAGGTCGGCTATACTACTCTGTTTATCCAGAATGTCAACTCTTAAATTTAACTTATTTCCAATCTATTGATTTTCAACAAGTTTTATTCAACAGCACCGCCGATGGATTCGCATTATAGGCCATTTTTTTTTACATGCAACACTTTCCTTGGGTATTTAATTTCATGTGGATATTTTTACAACACAAATACAGTTAAGCTATTATTTTTTATGATTAATTTATTTTAACCATAAATTGCTAAAATTTAAGTAGCTGCCATGTATTTGAATTTAAAATTATCTAAATGGAAGCAAGTGATTGTTATTTAACAATAAAAGTTAAAAATAAAATTTCAAAAATACCCACATGCAACAAAACGATGCATTATTTATGTTCTAAACGCTGTTTATGAATCTGCATCACCACATCACTAAATTCATTTAACACATAATTTACCCAAAGTTTGCTATACCAGTTGTATTCTGTGGAGAGGCGGTAATCAATCGTCAAAATCAGTTTAGTTGTATTATTATCCAGTTTTTCCAGTTGATAATCCGTTTTCAATAAATCGAAATAAGGCCCGCCAATCTTGACATGGTCATCCATTGAGCCTTTCGGAAAGGATGCCGGACTAAACTGATAGGTCCAGCTTAATAAATAAGGTACATGAGATGCAGTCACTCGTTCTTCAAACTGAACTCCACGTTCCCATTGAATGGTTCTGACCATCCCTTCTTTTCTTTGTTCGGTCATGCCAAAAGTAGGTTTAGGAAAGCCCATCATGAAAATAAAATTGTCTGGAACTTCTTCCGGTCTTACCTGACCAATCTGATTAATCGCTTTGAATACCTTATCCTGAGGTGCATGAATAATCACTTCACGTTGCGTTTGACCATAATAATTCCGGCTAAAATCCGGTAATACAAAAAACAGTAACAAAGGAAAAAGAGCCAATGAATAGGTTTTAAAGCTTGGCTTCCACAAATATCTGCAAAATGCTTGCATCAACACAGTGCCGAGCTTTAATTCGACAAAAATCAGCGGGCTGAGAATAATCAGGCAAATGGTTCCTTCACCCAGAAAAAGAGCACCGAAAGCTAAAATCCCTGCTAATCCTGACCAAGCAATTAACCAGCCCGTATTTCTCAATCGGGATGGATTTTGTACTAGGGCAAAATATTGCAATAATGCCCCTAAAATAATAGGAATAATAATCACAACAGTACTGGTCATTAATCCTGAATACGCTCTGTCCTGACTATACGTTTTGATAAAATATACAATGCTCGCCAGTACAATAATCACTAAAATTAAAGGCAATAGCTTATGCAGAAAATTTGAATTTTTGGCGTAGATTTGCTCCAACTCCAAAGGTACAGTGATACCCTCCAAAACAATCACATACTGATCTTGCTCATCGCGCATCCGGTAAAACTGATAAAATTTAAAACCTTGTGAATACAAAATACGGCCTAATTCTGTCCTGAAATTCCGGTTCCAGTTTTTCACTGTGATTTTGCTATAACCTTTCGTTTTTAAATCTTCTAAGATTTGTTCTGTATTCATCTGATTAATTTTCAAGTATTTATTTTTATTCTCATGATATAACAAAGCCACTGTCTTTCGACAATGGCTCTGTATTTAATCACAGAAGTCAGTCATTAAAATTTAAAACTCATCCGTGCCCAGTAGTTACGGCCAATATTATTAAATTGTTCTGTACCAGCTAAACCCACACCAGAACTTCCCAACTTATTCAAATGTTCTGCATAAGCTTTATCTAACAGGTTATCAATGCCAACCGAGAGATCGACACCTTCACGAAGGTTATAAGAACCATTAATGGATAAAGTACCAAAACCTTTACTTTTACTTTGATCTAGGTCATATCCCACAATATTACCTTCGTATTTACTGATACGGCTTTGATCATCCACGATACGCCATAAAAGGCCGACGTTATATTTCTCCTGAACATAACGCAAGTTGACACGGGCTTCTAACGGCGCAATCTGCGGTAACGGTGTGTTATCGGTAGTGTTTTCACCCCAGGCATACATGGCACTGATGTCACCCTGAATCGTATCGGTAAATTGATAACCCACACCGGCTTCCGCACCAGCAATGGTTGCATCGACATTACGTGAATCTGCCGCATTAGGTTTATGCCCATCTTCTTTTACACTTAAGTCTTTATTTGGATCATAAGTCATCAAGATAAAATCATTGATCAAACCGGCATAGGCGGAAACCCAAGAGTTTAGGGCACCATGCTGATGCTGATAACCCAGATCCAACTGCAAGGTTTTCTCTGTGTCTAAACGTTTGAAGGTATGCATGGTCCCTTCATAGTCCGTTCTGAAGAGTTCCCAATAATCCGGCATACGCTCCACATAGCCTACACCAATATAACTTTTGGCATTCTGTTCAGGATGCTGATTTTCCAGACGGATAAAGGCACTGGGTACAGATTCGGTACGTTTCACCCCTTTTGCAAGTTTTTGGACACTGACTTCATCCAAACGTGCGCCACTGACCAATTTATGCTGATCATTGAGCTGATAACTTAGTTCTCCGAATGCCCCATAGGAATTGAATTTCATATCAGTTGTAACAGGCATATTCATCATCATCGATGTCATCCCACCGGCATGATGATTTTGCTGAGAATCTACACCCGTTACAAGCTGAAACTTGTCCCATTCACTGGTCATCGCAAGACGTGTATTGAGTGTACGGCGCGTCACATTCATGGATTTATCCGCTTCAGGCACATCACGCAGACTATAGTTATCCATCACATGATCGTTAAAGTTGTAATTAATTTGTCCTTCAACTTTTTTAATCACATCTGTTAGATTTTTCTTTTCAAAACGCAATCCCAGACTTTCACGCGCAAATTTGGAACCATCCATATCACGACCGGCATAAACCGCTTCACCATCCGCCTTCCCACCACTGAGTTCTAACCAAGTATTTTCATCCGGTGTCCACCCCAAAGCGACATCAGTATTCCAGCGTTCCCATGCGGATGGTACTGTGTCGCCATTGCCATCCTGATAATCATCCGACTCGGAACGATTGGCATTTAAACGGATATATTTAGTTTCGTCGCCAATAGCGGTTTCCACATTTTGATCCAGACGGCCATAGGAACCAAGCAGCACACTGGCCTGACCACGATAATGCTTCTCAGCAGAGAGTTCTGTTTCTGGACCTCGCTCAAAAATCACCGTCGCAGCAGAACCGGTATTGGCATACTGTACGGTTTGCGGGCCTTTAATTACTGAAATACGGTCATAACTTTCCGGTGAAATATAAGAAGTTGGTGCATCCATACGCGATGGACAGGCCCCTAAATTTTCAGTGCCATCGGTCAGAATTTTAATGCGTGAACCAAACATGCCACGGAAGGTCACATCCCCATTGGTTCCTGCACCACTATTGACCGAGTTAAAACCCATAATACTTTGTAAGTAATCGGCACCATCCGTAGCTGGAACCGGTTGAATTGGCTGTTTCGGATCAGCGTGTACGATGAGACCATTGGCATCATTGGCTTGTTGTGCAGTAACAACCAGAGGTGCCAAAGAGTGCAAGACGTGTTCAGATGAATTTTCGGCATCATTTGCCCAAACCAGTGAAGAACACGCAGCCAAAACCGCAGCCGTAAGCGGCTGTAATAAAAATTGAGGGTGTGACATCGCACAATACCTTTTAATACATAAATAAAACTGTGCAGGCCTCATAGAAGACCTGAGGAAAACGCAACGTTTTGTTTATGCAAAAATAGGGGGTGCCCTGCCTTGAGGAATGAGAAACAGTCGCTGCAGAACAAACCAGACATGGCTAAATGCCTGTTGAAATGCCATCAGGCGAACTTGGATACGATCCAGAACCTGCTTCACCTCAAGTTCTGGCGGCAAGACCAGATTGCCATGCACGGTACAGTATTGGCATTGATGATTGGCATCATGATGATCATGACCGGTTTGTTTAACAACTTGCTGATGTTCTGCATGAAGCGCATGTTCATGCACAGTGGAGGAATGTAAAGTTGTAGCAGGAGAAAGCAGCAGTGCACGGGTAATGGTTTCACAGATAGGCGCAACCTGATACTGCTTAGGTAGCAGAGGCTGTAAAAATACCGCAATCTGTAAAAATACCGCTGCAAAAGACAGCAGTAATCCACTACGTACGAACAAATCTTGAATCTCAAAATTTTTACGCCACCAGTATAACAAAGCCCAATTCAAGATTGGGCTTTTCTTCGACTAATGCCTAAAAAGTTAGCGTTTGACCGCCACTTTTTGACGTTCTTTTTGTCGGGTCACCTTTTCTATTTTTTCCCGCGCACGTTGGCGTTTTAATGGCGACAAATAATCGACGAACAATTTACCTTTTAAGTGATCCATTTCATGTTGGATACAAACAGCGAGAAGTCCGTCAGCTTCTATCTCAACTGCTTGACCTTCAAGGTTAATTGCATTGATCTTGACACGTGACGGGCGCTCAACTTTGTCGTATATTTGAGGCACTGACAAACAGCCTTCTTCATAAGGCTGAGTTTCTTCGGTAAGTGGGGTAACTTTGGGGTTAATGAAGACCATAGGTTGATCTTTTGATTCGGACAGATCCATCACGATCAACTGAATATGACGATCAATTTGTGTAGCAGCCAAACCAATGCCAGGCGCTGCATACATGGTTTCAAGCATATCCGCAGCGAGCTGACGAATTTCATCAGTCACCTCTTCCACTGGTTGAGCAATGGTACGAAGTCGGGGATCAGGGAAACTTAAAATTGGTAATAAGGCCATACTGCGTCCTCAATTATGCCATTGATCAAAAAACCAAATGAAGGGAATGCTTCATCAAAAAATTGTGTGTAATATCGTTATTATAACGCAAGTACATACATAATTTTAGGAATTATGATAATGAAAAAGGTTTTGACGGGCATGCCATCTTTTAATGCCTTGGGGTTAAAAAAACAGTTACTCGCTCTCGCAGTGTGCATGGGGGTTGGCTTGGTACAACTCGATACAGCTGAAGCTGCGAGTCCAAATGTCAATCCGCCTGCACTCAAGGCTAGTGCACCGAATGTCTATGTCGTGAAAAAAGGCGATACCCTATGGGAAATTTCTGGAAAATTCCTGAAAAAACCATGGCGTTGGCCTGAAATCTGGGCCAGCAACAAGCACGTCAAAAACCCACACTGGATCTATCCTGGTGACCGTTTACTCTTATGTACCTTAAATGGCCGTCCATTGATTGGTAAAGATGAAGGTGATGGCTGTACTGGCATTATTCGTCGCTATTCTGGCCGTACCAATTTGCAACCGCAAATCCGAGTTGAATCACTCAACAACACCATTCCAGTGATTCCACTGGAACATATCAAGCACTGGCTAGAACGTACGGTCATCCTTGCTCCTGAGTCGTTGGAAAATACTCCTTATATCCTCGGTACAGCAGACCAACGTGTCTTGGCTGGCAAAGGACAAACTGTTTATACGCGTGGTAATGGTCTCGAAGTTGGTCAGCGCTATGCCGTCTATCGCGAAGCTGAACCTTACATCTTTACCGATGCAGAAGGCAAAAAATACAATGCAGGTGTAGAACTGCTGCAAGTGGCATCAGGGATTGCGGTTCAGGCAGAAAATGACATCACAACGCTAGAATTGACGGACAGCTACAACGGTGAAGTGCGTCGTGGTGACCGTGTATTACCTGAATATGATGCCATGCTGCCGACCTTGTTCTATCCGACCGAAGCTCAAGAAGTGACTCCAGGTGGCCAGATCATCCGTGTAATGGGTTCGATTTCTACTGCAGCACGTAACAGTGTCGTCACCCTTGACCGCGGCACCCTGCATGGCACCAAAGTCGGTCAAGTCTTTAGCGTTTACCAGCAAGGTGAAATCGTTAAAGATCCAAAAACTAAAGAGACCGTGAAACTGCCAAATCAACGTATTGGTAATGTGATGGTGTTCCGTACCTTTGATCAACTCAGCTATGCCTATGTACTCGATAGCGAGCTACCGATCAAAGTAGGTGCCAGCATCCAGCCGCCATTGATGGACGAATAAACCGAGGATCTAGCAATGCTGCCCGGATTGAGCGCGAGCCAACTGGCCACTGTACGCATCTGGTATCTGGTGCAGCATTCGCTTTCTGCTTTTCGTCGATTAGAGCAATATTTTGGGTCAATTGAAGAAGCAGCCCATCACACCCAACAGGGTCGTTGGCAAAATGCTGGCTTGCATGCCAGCCATTTACAACGCCTTGCAGAATTCAGAACCACGATGGGACAACAGCAATATGAATGTTGTCTCGATCATCTGCTCAGCAGCAGTGACTTCATTTTACTGCCTGAGGATGCAGATTATCCACAACAGCTCCAACCTTATGCAGATAAACCACCCATCCTGTTTGGACAGGGCCAAGCACAAATTCTAAACCTCCCGCAAATTGCAATTGTCGGCAGTCGCAAACCGAGTCCACATGGTCGGCAGGTTGCGTATGATTTTGCTTATTACCTGAGTGAACAGGGTTTTTATATCACCAGTGGTCTGGCGGAAGGCGTCGATGAAGCAGCTCATCGTGGTGCACTCTGTCAGCATCGTACGATTGCTGTTGTGGGTAGTGGACTCGATCAAACCTATCCGAGACAGAACCGTGAATTGCAACAGCAGATTGTTCAATCTGCAGGTGCAGTGCTCAGTGAATTCTTACCGGGCACCAAACCTCTTCCCCATCATTTTCCACGACGCAACCGGATTGTCAGTGCCTTGAGTCTAGGTGTGGTTGTCGCTGAAGCCAAACTGAAAAGTGGTTCCTTGATTACGGCACAAGCTGCGGCGGATCAAGGGAAAATGATCTTTGCCATTCCTGGACACATCTATAGTGAACATCATCGTGGTTGCCATCAATTGATCCGTGAAGGGGCAATCTTGGTGGACCATCCAGAACAGATATTGGAAGATCTGGCTCTGCCTACACATTGGCAGATGCAGCAGCAACAAGCTCAAGCGCAATCCACCGTTCCGGAAATTCCGGCACATTTGCACATGCTTTACCAGCAACTGGATTGGGTCGGGCAAGACATTGATTCTTTAGCCATTAAAATGGGCGTTGAAATTGCTACACTAACCAGTCAATTGATGGAACTGGAACTTTTAGGACTGTGTCAGCAACAGGCCGGACGATATCTACGTTGTCGGATAGCACAATAAAGTTCACAATAAGGCTTTCTATCAAGTACAGGTAATATCGAATGATTACAACCTCTGTGGCCGAAGCAGCAGAATGTCTGCGCCAAGGACAAGTGTTGGCCTATCCAACAGAGGCAGTCTGGGGTCTTGGTTGTGACCCGATGAATGAACAGGCTTTTTCAGAAATTTTACGACTCAAACAACGACCAATTGAAAAAGGCGTCATCTTGCTTGCTGGACAAATTGCTCAGGTTGAACCTCTACTCGCCAACTTAACCTCAGAGATGCAACAACAAGTCATCGCCAGCTGGACTGATCGTAATCCAACTGAACGTGCCACGACCTGGTTACTCCCGGCCGATGATCAGATCCCATCTTGGATTAAAGGTCATCACAGCAAGGTTGCTGTGCGTGTCACCACCCACCCACTTTGTGTTGCACTGTGTAATGCATTTCAAGGTTTTATCGTTTCAACCAGTGCCAATCCGGCAGGTTTGTCACCCGCTCGTTCCCTGCAACAGGCAACCCAATACTTTGGTTCAGAATTACATTACTTAAATGGGGACTTAGGCCTCAGTCAGGAACCGAGTCGCATTTTGGATGCCGTGAGCGGTGAAATTATTCGCGCCTAAAAGGATATTCATCCGATCAGGCTGAAACACAAAAGCAAGGCAAAAAAAAGCTCAGTCTTATAGTGGAGACTGAGCATGAAAAGGATGTGTTTCAGTCACATCCAGAGGGTTCGTAAATCTGGATCAATACACTCTCTGTTAAGAATAACTTTAAGATGTATTTGATATGCATATTATGATCTAAATTTACAAATTACACAAATAGATTATTTATTTAACAAATCAACTCTATATGCATGACTCATTTAGCATTTTTTCTTATTGGTTCAAATTATCTTTCTATTTTTATTCATAATTTAAAAAATATTAAGTTACAAAACTCACATAAGAGATCACTCATCCTTTACTTTTTATTAAAAAGAAAAATAGAAGAATAAATCAAATGTTCACTTTTTAATCTCTTTGAGCATCCATTCTGACCGTGAGTAAAGGGGTCGGCTTCTTTTGTGCCAGCAAAATACCGGACAAAATAACCAAACCACCAATCGTATGCGCGATCGTCCAGGCTTCATTCAACCAGAGATAAGCAATAATTGCGGTACAAATCGGCATGAGATTCATAAAAATACTGGTGCGATTGGGTCCGATTTTTTGTACGGCCAACATCCAAACTAAGGGGGCGATAATCGAAGGAAATATCCCAGCGTAGACCACACTCATAAGATTATGCTGATTCAACCGATCCAACCCTAACCAAAAAATAAAAGGTAAATGGTAAAGTAGGCTAAATGCGATCTGCACATATAGACTTTCCAGCAGCACCAGCTTTAATTGCCATTTCTTTAAAAACACTCCATAAAAGGCATAAAAGAAGACCGCGAGTACCATTAACACATCGCCCCAGTGCACGCCCAGCTGTAACATACGATGCAAATCCCCCTGCCCCATGACATACAGCAAACCAAAAAAGGACAAGGCACTCCCGATCAATGCGAAACGGTTAGGACGATCACGCAAAATGATCCAGGAAACCAAAACGGTAAAAACTGGAATAAAAGCATTGATAATGCCCATATTGGTTGCAGTGGTATGCTGTGCCGCGGTATACGCCAATCCCTGATACAGCACCATGCCAAAAGCACTCAGCACCGCCAACTGCTTGAGATGCGGCCGGATGACTGCACGATTTTTCCAGACACGCGGCAGCATAAACGGACTTAACAGAATAAAGGCGAGCAGCCAGCGATAAAAGCTGATACTGACTGGCGAAATAAACTCTGCTACATAACGGGTGACCGCAATATTGAATGACCAAATAAACACAGCCATGAGCGGTAATCCTAATACCCAAACAGCTGTTTTGTTTTTGAGCAGCATATTTCATCATCCTTGATGGGAAGTATTTATTGTGCGTGAAGTCTAAAATAATGGATATACTGAATTTCAGACATTAATACCGTATCGTAGTCATGATGAGTGCCTGTTCAAGGTCAGCAAACTCATCCCCTCACTTAAGTACTCTGAAGAATGGGAAGCAATCCAATGCCTTATCCGACCTTATCTGAACTGATTGAAGTCGATGAATTCATATACCAGCAAAATGAGCAGATTCACCCACATAGTTCACTTTGGGGAGACTTCAATTTCAGCTTAAATGGTGTACTCGAGTTTCACGTGGAACGGCAGCGTTATTTGTCACCTCCCAATTATGGACTCTGGCTACCTCCAGAAACGCCCCATCACTCTGTTGCTTTGGATCAGCTTACACATTATGTCTGTATCCGGGTTCACCCTAGCCTGTGTGGGCCACTCACAGCAAACATTCAGGTGTTTAGTATCCAACCATTTTTCCGTTGTCTGGTTCAACATATTCTACAATTACAGAAAAATAGCGCACTCAATGAACCACTCAACCATGCCCTACAGGTACTCTATGACCAACTACAGCTCGCGCCACCGTACTCCCATTATCTCCCCCAAAGCCAGCATCCCATTTTGCGCGAGGTGCTGAATATACTCGGGGATCCTCATCTGTTTCATCGTAGCTTGCCACAATTGTTACAACCGTTTCAGTTCAGTGAGCGGCATCTTTTGCGCTTGAGTCAACAAGAACTGAGTTTATCTTTATCGGAATGGCGTAACCGGGCCAAACTAATTTATGCAATGAATCAGTTACAACAGGGAATCTCGGTCAAACAATTGGCTTATCAGTTGGGCTACCAGCACAGTTCCAGTTTCATTGAATTTTTTAAACGCCATACCGGTCAAACCCCAACTCAAATGCAGAGCCAATAAGAACATCATTTAAAAAAGGGTTTAACGAACTACAAGTCATCTAGCAGGCTTCAGGTCTAATACGGCCGTTTTATCTCGGATAATGAGGTATCATCCAACATTAAAAAACTGGAATCTGCTTGTAATTTGCCTCAATTCCCCTAAGACTCAGAGCACTCATCGACATCATTTGACTATGCAGGAGTAAAGCCATGTCTTCAACGATTTATCATATCCCGGTAAAGACGATTGACGGTAAAGAAACCACACTTGAGCAGTATCAAGGCAAAGTGCTATTGATTGTAAATGTCGCTTCCAAATGTGGCTTAACCCCACAATATGAAGGTCTAGAAACTTTGTATCAGGCCAAGAAATCACAAGGTTTTGAGATTTTAGGCTTTCCGGCTAATAATTTTTTAGCACAGGAGCCAGGCACAGATGAGGAAATCCAGCAGTTCTGTTCTAGCACCTATCATGTTGATTTTCCATTATTTGCAAAAATTTCAGTGGTCGGTGAAGATAAACACCCCCTATATCAGGCACTGACTTCCGCCCAACCTGAACGGATTGGTGAAGGTCCATGGCGTGAAGATTTGATCGAGTATGGTCTAGATCCAAATCCAGCACCTGAAATCTTATGGAATTTCGAAAAGTTCCTCATCAATAAAAAAGGGGAAGTTGTAGCGCGTTTTGCGCCGGATCTCACTGCTGATGATCCACGCATTGTAGAAGCAATCGAGGCTGAACTCGCTCAGTAATTGACCTGATCAAAAATCAGCAGAACTCTGGTGTGATGCTGATTTTTCTCAACTCTTCATCTTGCCAAAGCTTAAGCAAGTCCAACGATTACACTTTCATAACAATGCATCCATGATTGATCTTTAACTTTGCAGTTCAATAAGACTATCAAGCTAACGCTAGCTTCTCATTGGGTGGATCTATGAAAAAATTAGTAAAAATCGCAGTGCTCACCTTAAGTACTGGCATGATGGCTGTTTCTGCAATCGCAGCTCCTGTACAGCATGTCCATGAAAACACACATGCACACATACAAAACCATCACCCTCAGGGCCAAATCCACGCTGAACAGCGCCATCGTGAAATTGTACAAAATCGTGTATTAAAACCATCACGTGACTGGAGAGCCGGTCAGGCATTGCCATCACGCTATTATGGTCAGGGCTACAGAATTGACCATAAACGCTATAAACATCTTAGCAAACCAGGCAAAAATCAGCGCTGGATCCGTGTCAATGGCGACTACATTCTCATCAATACTATCAACCATACCATTCTGAAAATTATCGCGGAATAAGGTCAAATGCAGCCTGAAGGGAAGTGTGTAACAGCACTTTCCCTTGTGGTGCTGCAAATCGATTGTGTCAAAATAGAATCAACGATCTTGTATTCAGTAGATCTGTCTCCATAGAAAAGAATAGATTCCCTAACCTCTGAAAAATATGAAAAAACTACTCCAAGGCGCCCTTCTCCCCTTTAGTATTTTTGCCAGTGGCTTGCTGTTGCTCGGCTGTGAGCAGGCTAATCAACTGCACGAGAATACTGATCCTCAACAAAAGGCTCAAACGGTTGAGCAACAGGTGCAAGCTAAATTGAGTGAAGGAAACTATTTGCACATGGCACGTGATGTCGCCGATATGCAGCTCAAGACAGGTGACTATATCCAACAACTCAAGCAGACTCACAGCGGATTTCAACAGGCCATTGAAGACAAAGATCAACAGCAATTACAGCAACTGGTGGTTAACCTAGACAAGCAGCTCACAGGCCTGAACCACACGCTGAATACCCTGCACTTGAAAAGCCAAGAGATCGACGAAATCCGACAAAAAATGCTGCACAGCACAGAACAGGCACTTGCCTCTCCTTTACTTCAAGGAGATGTGGATTTAAGCCAAATCAATCTGCAACAGGTAGAACAACAAATGGGGAATATTCAGGGAGAAATGCTGAAATTGGCGGCGATGCTGTTACCTAAGGGGGAGCAAGCTGAACAACAAAATACCCATCAACCCAACGAAAGCTAAATAAAAAACCACCCAAGGGTGGTTTTTTTGAATAAGACAAAAAATCTAATCACTTAAGCTAGGTTTACTACAATAACCCGATTCGGCTAACGTCAAATTTTGCACCATTTGTTGACCTGCCTGTTCATCAACAATTTTTAGGTTGGCTCCCCCGACAAAAACGCCGAGCTTGATGTACTGCTGAACAAAGTAGTTTTTGCCCGTTTCTGTATACAAGTTTAAATGATTGGGACCAAACTCCGATTCAGTCGAAATTTGATGCTCTTGATTACCCATCACTTCCGTATAAAAGAAAGTTCCTCTTGCCGTTTCGCCAATACATTGACCATCGACCCAAAGATCTTTTTTCAGTGCCGAGCCGAAAGCAGAATTGCTGCGGAACAGATATAAAGCTGCATGATCCGCTGAAGGTGGATTAAATTGTTTGATCTGGCCGACCTGCCGCATATCCTGTACAGGTGGAACGCTTGCACATCCCGTGTAAAGTAAAGCGAGGCTAACCATTACAATGATTTTTTTTAACATGGCTGACCATCCTTATTGTTCTGTAGTTCTTATTGTTTTCTGATGGTGTAACATATTTTTTGTACAAAAAAAAGCCACCTGACGGTGGCTTTTTTTCAATCTCAAACCTGCAATTACATTGCGCGGTTTTTGATTTTGCGGATGGTTTCGAGCTGAGCCGCAGTTTCTGCCAAAGCAGCAAGTGCAGCAGCCGAGTCCAAATCGCTCTTCTGGTTGGCCAACAATTGTTCAGCGTGTTTACGCGCTTCAAGAATTGCTGCCTCATCCAGATTGTGTGCACGGATTGCAGTATCTGCAAGCACAGTCACAACATGCGGTTGAACTTCTAACACACCGCCAGAAACGTAAACGATCTCTTCTGTGCCATTTTCCAACAGAACACGGATCGGTCCTGGTTGAAGCAAGGTCACAAGAGGGGCGTGACCCGGCATAATACCGAGTTCACCACCAGCGCCTTTTGCGATCAGCATAGACACAGTGCCAGAGTAAATTGACTCTTTAACACTTACGACATCACATTGCATAGTCGCCATGAGAATGACCTCCTTAGATTAGAGTTTCTCAGCTTTAGCAATCGCTTCGTCAATACTACCAACCATGTAGAACGCTTGTTCAGGAAGGTGATCGTATTCACCAGCCAAGATACCTTTAAAGCCACGGATTGTTTCTTTAAGAGGTACATATTTACCAGGAGCACCAGTAAATACTTCAGCTACGTGGAACGGCTGAGAGAAGAAACGCTGGATCTTACGCGCGCGGTAAACAACCAATTTATCTTCTTCAGACAATTCGTCCATACCAAGAATCGCGATGATGTCTTTAAGCTCTTTATAGCGTTGAAGAACGTTCTGAACTGAACGTGCAATGCCATAGTGCTCTTGACCAACAACAAGTGGATCTAGCTGACGTGAAGTTGAGTCAAGCGGGTCAATCGCTGGGTAGATACCTTGAGAAGCGATGTCACGGCTCAATACAACTGTTGCATCCAAGTGAGCAAACGTTGTTGCTGGAGATGGGTCAGTCAAGTCATCCGCAGGAACGTATACCGCTTGGATAGAGGTAATAGAACCAGCTTTAGTTGACGTAATACGTTCTTGAAGAACACCCATTTCCTCTGCAAGTGTCGGTTGGTAACCTACTGCAGATGGCATACGGCCTAGAAGTGCAGATACTTCAGTACCCGCCAATGTGTAACGGTAAATGTTGTCAACGAACAACAATACGTCACGGCCTTTACCATTTTCGTCTTTCTCATCACGGAAATATTCAGCCATGGTCAAACCAGTCAACGCTACGCGTAAACGGTTACCTGGTGGCTCATTCATCTGACCGTAGACCATTGCTACTTTGTCAAGAACGTTAGAATCTTTCATTTCGTGATAGAAGTCGTTACCTTCACGAGTACGTTCACCAACACCAGCGAATACAGATAAACCTGAGTGCGCTTTAGCGATGTTGTTGATCAATTCCATCATGTTAACGGTTTTACCAACACCCGCACCACCGAACAGACCAACTTTACCACCCTTCGCGAACGGACAAAGCAAGTCAATTACTTTGATACCAGTTTCTAGAAGTTCAGTAGAACCTGCTTGTTCAGCATAAGACGGTGCAGCGCGGTGAATCGCCCATTTAGTTTCAGACTCAACAGGACCAGCTTCGTCTTGTGGACGGCCTAGAACGTCCATGATACGGCCAAGAGTTGCTTTACCTACAGGTACAGAAATTGGCGCACCAGTGTTAGATACTGGAAGACCACGTTTAAGACCTTCAGTAGAACCCATTGCGATGGTACGAACTACACCATCACCAAGTTGTTGCTGAACTTCTAAAGTAGTTTCAGTACCGTCAACTTGGAGAGCGTCATAGATCTTAGGAACGCTGTTACGTTCAAACTCGACGTCGATAACCGCGCCGATGATCTGAATGATACGACCGCTACTCATTGCTGTCTCCTCAATTCAAATTAATAGTGTTAAACGGCAGCGGCACCGCCAACGATCTCGGAAATTTCCTGAGTAATCGCGGCTTGACGCAGCTTGTTGTAAATGAGTTGTAGGTCTTTGATCAGCTGACCAGCGTTATCGGTTGCTGCTTTCATTGCAACCATACGGGCAGACTGTTCACACGCGATGTTTTCAATCACGCCTTGATAAACCATAGACTCGATATAGCGAACCAATAAACCATTCAGCAACTCTTCTGCTTCTGGTTCATAGATATAGTCCCAACCGTATTGACGGTTAAGATTGTCGCTTTCTTTAGCTGGAGCTAACGGAACAAGTTGTTCAACTGAAGGCTTTTGTGTCATTGCGTTGACAAAGCTGTTCGATACTAAATAGATGCGATCAAGTTCGCCCTTATCGAAAGCGTCAAGCATTACTTGCACAGAGCCAGACAATTGTTCCAAATTCGGTGCATCACCGATTTGAGTTGTTGCCCCAAGCACTTTACCGCCGTAGTTTTTAAAAAACGAAACCGCTTTTTGACCAATCAAAGCAAATTGAACTTCAATTGATTGCTCACGTTGCTGCTGAACGTGCTGAACAACTTTTTTGAACAAGTTAATGTTCAAACCACCCGCAAGGCCACGATCCGAAGACACGATAATATAACCAACGCGTTTTACAGGACGGTCCACCATATAGCGGTGTTTGTATTCAGGGTTCGCTTGAACTAAGTGAGCAATTACACGGTGCATATTTTCGGCATACGGACGGCCTTGAGCCATGCGCTCTTGCGCACGACGCATTTTAGAAGCAGCTACCATCTGCATCGCACGCGTAATTTTCTGCGTGCTTTTGATACTAGCTACTTTGGCGCGAATTTCTTTTAAATTTGCCATACGCTTAACCTAGTATTCGAAAGCCCTTGCGAGCTTTCGAAGGTTGATCCGTGAACCCAAACTTCACTAAAAATTAGAAAGTTTGAGTCGCTTTGAAGTTCTCAATACCTGCTTTAATTGCAGCTTCGATGTCTTTGTTGTAATCACCAGTTTCATCGATTTGTTTCATGAGTGCAGCATGCTCTGAACGGAAGTAAGAGATCAATGCAGCATCAAAGTCTACGATCTTGTTCACAGCTACGTCAGCCATGTAACCTTCGTTAGATGCGTAAACTGAAACAGCTTGGTCAGCAATTGAATATGGCGCATATTGCTTTTGCTTCATCAACTCAGTTACACGTTGACCGTGTTCAAGTTGTTTACGAGTTGCTTCGTCAAGGTCAGAAGCGAACTGAGCAAACGCTGCCAATTCACGATACTGTGCAAGCGCAGTACGGATACCACCAGCTAATTTCTTGATGATCTTAGTTTGAGCAGCACCACCAACACGAGATACAGAGATACCCGCGTTCACAGCAGGACGGATACCCGCGTTGAACAGTGATGTTTCAAGGAAGATCTGACCATCAGTAATCGAAATTACGTTGGTTGGTACGAATGCAGATACGTCACCTGCTTGAGTTTCAATAATCGGCAATGCAGTTAAAGAACCAGTTTGGCCTTTTACTTCACCGTTAGTGAATTTCTCAACGTATTCAGCAGATACACGAGAAGCACGTTCAAGAAGACGTGAGTGTAGATAGAATACGTCACCAGGATATGCTTCACGACCTGGTGGACGACGAAGAAGCAATGAAATCTGACGATACGCAACCGCTTGTTTAGACAAGTCATCATAAATGATCAACGCATCTTCACCGCGGTCACGGAAATATTCGCCCATTGTACAGCCAGCATATGGAGCCAAATACTGCATTGCTGCAGGATCAGCTGCCGCAGCTGCGACAACAGTGGTGTACGCCATAGCGCCAGTTTCTTCTAGCTTACGTACCACGTTTGCGATGGTCGATTGTTTTTGACCAACAGCAACATAGATACATTTAATGCCAGAATTCTTCTGCGCGATGATCGCATCGATCGCCATCGCTGTTTTACCAGTTTGACGGTCACCAATGATCAACTCACGCTGACCACGACCTACAGGGATCATGGTATCAACTGATTTATAACCAGTTTGAACAGGTTGATCTACGCCTTGACGCCAAATTACGCCTGGTGCTACTTTTTCAACAGCATCAGTGATTTTTGCATCAATTGGGCCTTTACCATCAATTGGGTTACCCAAAGCATCTACTACACGACCTAGAAGTTCAGGACCAACTGGAACTTCTAATACACGGCCTGTGCAACGTGCTTTTTGACCTTCTTGAAGGCTTAAGTAGTTACCTAAAACAACGGCACCCACTGAATCCTGTTCTAGGTTCAGTGCCATACCAAATAAGCCGCCGTCGAATTCGATCATTTCACCGTACATTGCATCAGCAAGACCGTGAATGCGCACGATACCGTCGGATACCATAACAATGGTACCTTCGTTTTTAGCGGTCGCGCTGGTGTCCAGATCGCCGATACGCTGTTTAATGAGCGCACTGATCTCGGATGGATTCAGTTGTTGCATTGCGCTATACCTCAATCTTTTATTAGTTCAGTCTTCTTTTTCGCATTACGCAAGAAGACGAGTCCGCATTTTTTCAAGCTTGTTAAGCGCAGAATCATCTATCACTTGATCGCCTGCACGAATCACAACACCCGCGATTAACGCCGGATTAACTTCAACCTTCACAGTAACAGCAGCGTTAAAACGTTTCTCTAACGCATGTGCTAGTACTTGTTCTTGAACAGAAGTCAATGGAAATGCCGATTCAATCACGACATCCACAGTATTGTTATTCTGTGATTTAAGCTGTTCGTATTCTGCTGCAATTTCAGGCAACAACGCTAAACGATCGTTGTCAGCAAGAAGTGTCAAAAAGTTTGACACTGCTTGATTTTGTTCTGCACCTAAAACTTTGGCAAAAACTTCAACCTGTTGTACAGGAGTAAGCTCAGGGCGATTTAAATAAGCGGAAAATGCTTCGTCTTGCACCGCAGCACTGAGCACTTGTAACGCATTCGACCAATTGTCAGTTGCACCTTGCTCAGAAGCGTAAGCAAATGCTGCTTTGGCGTACGGGCGTGCCAACGTCAAGAGTTCAGCCATATTTCGCCTCGCTTAAAGTTTAGCAGCCAGCTGAGTAAGCATGGCATTGTGAGCTTCTGCGTCAACCTGTTGGTTAAGGATTTTTTCCGCACCAGCAACTGCAAGAGCAGCAACTTGTTGACGTAATTCTTCGCGAGCAGCGTTGATCTCGGTATCAACAGCTTCTTTAGCCTGTTGACGGATACGCTCACCTTCAGCAGATGCCTGGGTACGCGCTTCTTCGACCAATTGTGCTGCACGACGGTTCGCTTGTTCGATCAATTGAGCCGCTTGTGCTTTAGCTGCGTCGAGCTCAGCTTTTACTTGCGCTTGCGCATCAGCAAGGTCAGCTTTCGCTTTTTCAGCAGCATTTAAGCCATCAGCGATTTTACGCTGACGCTCACTAATCGCATTGATTAGTGGTGGCCAAACAAACTTCATGCAGAATGCGACGAAAATCGCAAATGCAATCGCTTGGCCAATCAATGTGAGGTTGATATTCATTGCTATTCCTCAAATAGTGGATTTTTGGGAATTAAGCTGATTAACCTACAAATGGATTAGCGAAGATGAAGAACAAGCCAATACCAACACCGATCATAGGCACAGCATCAAGAAGACCCGCGATTAAGAACATACGAGTTTGAAGTTGTGGAGCCAATTCTGGTTGACGAGCAACAGCTTCTAAGAAGCGACCACCCAAAAGACCAAAACCAATCGCAGTACCTAAAGCACCGAAAGCGATCAAGATAGCAGATGCAATTGCAACTAGACCTAAAGTGAGTTCCATGAAAAATTCCTCAGAGGTTAGGTGTATACCAAATTAAACTAAAAAATTGTACCTAACCGCCCATTGACAGTTAGGCAATACCATTAATGCTTTTCGCTTGCCATGCTCAAGTATACGATGGTCAGCATCATGAAAATGAACGCCTGCAACGTAATAACAAGAATGTGGAAGATCGCCCAAGGCACAGACAACGCCCATTGGATCCAGAACGGTAGTAACGCGATCAAGATAAAGATCAACTCGCCCGCGTACATGTTACCGAATAGTCGGAGTGCCAATGAGATTGGACGTGCAAGGAAAGTTACCAATTCCAAAATTAAGTTCACTGGAATCAATAACGCTTTTGCAACTGGATTACTTGGGTTGAATGGGTTAAGTGCCAATTCGCCAACAAAACCACCCACACCTTTCTCACGGATACTGTAGAACAGGATCAGTACGAATACAGACAAAGACATACCAAGGGTAATGTTCGGATCTGTAGAAGGAACGATCTTGAAGTAAACGTGATGAGGATCCATGCCAAATACACTTGCGCCGATCTGTTGAGCTACATAAGGAACCCAGTCAACAGGAATCAAGTCCATTAAGTTCATGAGGAAAATCCACACGAAAATGGTCAGTGCAAGTGGTGCAATCAAGCGTGATTTGCCATGAAAGGTGTCGCGGACACTTGAGTCTACGAACTCGATGATCATTTCAATTGCAGACTGGAACTTGGTAGGAACACCAGAGTTTGCAGCTTTCGCTACGATCCAGAACAACAAGCAGAAAATAACACCAAGGCCGATTGACCAACCCATTGAATCCAAGTGAATAGCAGTGAACCCCATCTGTTGAGCTTCTGCACCATTCTCGGCCAATTTCCAAGTACCGTCCGGCATTTTGCCATAGGTCATATTGGTCAAGTGATGCTTGATATACTCTGTCGAAGTAAGGGCATGTTCTTCAGCAGCCATAAATCACACCTGGTCAATGTCAATTACTAAAAAGAGTTAAACGAATATCGCGTGCTGCTTGATATCTCGCCACCCTCAAAAAAATTTTCAATTTCTGCTGCGCTTATACTCGTTTTTGTAGACGTGAAACCCAAAACGGAGCGACCCACGACATGGCCTGAACGAGGATAAAACCACAAAACAATGCGACCGATGACAGCGGTTTTACATTGCTTAAAATTAAAATGAATCCAACGATCACAATTGCAAATTTGCCGAGCATTCCGCGGTACATGTTCGAAAGAACCTGTTTCGACGCTCGTGCACCTGCCGCCCTAAAGGATTGCCATGAGAAATAAACACTGGCCAGCCAGCACACCAATGCACCAAGTGCGGCGCTCAACGCTGCTGTAGAGTCTTTGATTGCCCACGCTATCAAGGCTGAAACAGGTATCATTATGGCTTGCAAGAGGACTAAAGCTTTCGCTAATCGTCGGTCAATCAAGCGACTAGTTCGGCTCATTTATTATCCACTCACAGCGCAAATGCTTGACAAGTTTAGCTGATGATCGTTTTTAATCGCAGGCATTATAGAGTTACACCCCTGAACATGCAATCTTTTCCGACCTAAGTCTTGTTTTTTCAGATTCTCAAATAACCGGTTAGAATTTACTCAACCGGCTATATTTGCATCATTTTTGCGCATTGGCTACACATTTCTGCACTTGAATGGCCAAATTTTGCCAGGCCTGCACAAAATTTTTCTCTGTACTCATGCTTTCATCGACAGCCTGGAAGCGTACAGGGTTAATCTTTTGGTACTGATTCTGGCTGGCATGAGCTTCCGCCAGTAGGCACATCTGGCGCTGTGGACGATGGTCATTCAGGTATTTGATTTGCGCAATCGTAGGTGCTACATGCGGTTCATCGGTCATTGCACCGGCGAATTTGAGATGTAAAGGCTGCTCAAGATATTGATAGGCATCATGATAGGACCAATAATGATAAGTGTTCCGGCTACGCTGATATGGTCGCGCGACTTTGAGTAAATCATGGGCAAATTTTTTCGCATTCTGCCAGTAAGCAGCACGGTGCTGCGGATATTGCTGGGAGCGCAACGCTGCAATAAAGAAACCGATCCGCACGGCATTATTCGGATCCAGCCAAACATGGGTGTCCATGGTATTGGCTAGTGGTGCTCCGCGCGTTGTCCGCTGCGGTAAAATTTTCATGATGCCCGAATCCAAAATAGAAATCGCTTTGCTCTGATTGGCCAGCAGTTTCTGTAAAGGTGCCTCATGGGCCTGACCTAACCAGATGACTAGACTGGCATCCTGTACCATTTTGCGATGTTCTGGGGTCAGTTGTACATCATGTCCAGACTGATTGCCTAATAATAAAGTGGGCTGTTCGACGCCTTGCGTCACTTGCTGGGCAATCAGGTAAACCGGATGTGTGGACACCACCAGACCCTGAGACCAGCTCAGCGGACTTAGCAATGCCAATAAACACAATGCAAGAAAACGAACCATGCGCAACGCTAACCCAAAATTTGAATAGACGTTATAATATAACATCCGAAGAAAAATGCCTATGCCTGACGCAACCGGTTGCAGCCATGTTAAGATTTCATGCTGATTTGCGTTCTTTTTATAAATAACTGAGGTTTGCCATGAGCTTATGTTCGCATGAACATCATAATGCCCTGCACGGCGTGCATGATCACCCGAATGTGGATACACGTCTGGCTGAAGCAGAGCAATTGTGTGCAGCCTCAGGTGCCCGTCTTACTCCGCTACGCAAAGAAGTTCTGGAACTGATTCTCAAGGCTTCAGGTCCTATGGGTGCCTATGACCTGTTAGCACAAATAAAAAGCAGCTCAGATCGTCCTGCCGCACCACCCACCGTCTATCGGAGTTTGGACTTCTTGCTGGAAAAAGGACTGATCCACCGTTTAACCTCTATCAATGCCTATATTCCCTGCTGTCACCCACGTGAAGGTCATCAGGCGGCATTTCTTATTTGTACCGAATGTAAAGTAGTCAAAGAAGCCTCAGCGCAAGGACTACTCCAGCAGTTAGATCAACTGGCGGCCTCAGATCACTTTACTGCACAGCACACAATTATTGAAATTTCAGGAAAATGTCAGCAGTGCACCAACCAATAGCCTCCCCTTCCACACTGATCGAACTCAAAGGCATCAGTGTGCGGATCGATGACCGCGATATCCTGAAACAGGTGGATTTCAGCCTGTATGAAAAAGAGATCGTCACCCTGATTGGCCCCAACGGTGCAGGTAAATCGACTTTAATTAAAGTTCTGCTTGGGATTGTACAACCCAGTGCCGGACAGAAAATCAGTACCAAAAAGTTAAAACTGGCCTACGTTCCGCAGAAGTTCAATCCTTCACACAGCCTGCCATTACGAGTCAAAGACCTGCTGGCACTGGAAAAATGCGACCCATCCATTAAGGCCGAAATCATCCGCGATACCGGTATTGGCAAACTTAAAGATGCCAGAGTCCAGCAGCTTTCGGGCGGTGAACGTCAACGCGTGCTACTAGCCCGTGCACTGCTACGCCAACCGGATATTCTCGTTCTAGATGAACCGATGCAGGGACTGGATATCCAGTCGGAAGCCGAACTGTATGACTATGTACGCAGCCTGCCAGAGCGTTATGGTTGCGCCATTTTAATGGTCTCCCATGATTTGCAATGGGTGATGCAAGGCACCCACCGTGTCGTTTGTCTGAACAAACATATCTGTTGCAGCGGTTTACCGGAAAATGTGCAGCAGCATCCGGAATATCAGGCGATTTTTGGTCCAAACCGGGTGTTCTATCAGCATCATCATGATCACTGTGCACATGGTGATAGCGCGAATCCATGTCAGCATGATCCACGTCCCCATATTCACCCGGAGCCGGAAGCCTAAGTCATGATGGAATGGTTACAACTATTATTGCCGGCCTGGACTATGGGTACACTGCTGGTTTTTCTCACCGCACCACTGGGGTGTTTGATGTTATGGCGTCGCATGTCATTTTTTGCCGACACTATGGCTCATGGCACTTTACTGGGGGTCGCGATTGCTGGGGCATTGAGTTTACCGTTATGGTTAGGTGTGATTCTGCTGGCCTTGGTGCTGGTCGGAATTTTATGGGTGTTACATGATCCCCGTTTGCCCAATGATGCCTTACTCGCACTTTGCTCCGCCACACTGCTCTGTTCAGGCCTGCTGTTTATCCAGCACATCCCGAGTTTAAGGCCAGAACTGCTCAGCTATCTGTTTGGTGACCTGCTCACCATCAGCTGGTCCGACCTGCCAATGTTTGCCGTGGTAATTGTTCTTTCTCTGATGGTTCTCATCAAGTCCTGGAAAGCACAAATCCAGGTTGCGATTGATCCTGATATTGCGGTGAGTGAAGGCATCCATGCTAAAGGGCAGCGCCTGATTTTTATGCTGTTGCTGGCCTTATTTACCGTACTGGCTTTACGTGCAGTGGGTTCACTGTTGATGGGTGCACTGCTGGTCATTCCCGCACTGAGTGCACGTTTACTGGCACACTCGCCACAACAGATGGTGCTCTGGGCCTTTGTATTGGCACAGCTGGCCATCAGTATTGGCTTATGGTCGAGTGCTGCATTAAATGTTTCCAGCGGTTTAAGTATCGTCCTGTGTATGGCGCTGATTTTTGCAGTGATTTTTATTCTGCAAAAGCTGCGCAAACTGGCGGCATAACGCTCCAGCTTAGGCTTGATGAACGGTACTTAACAGCAGCGCTGCGCAGGTAAACAAAATCGCAAAACTGCGGTTCATATATTTTTGCTGTTTTGCTGAACTCAGTAGACGCAATACCTTGGCCGCAAGTCCGGTATAACCTGCCATCACAATCAGATCAATCGTGATCATGGTGGCAGCCATGATCAGATACTGCAACCATTGCGGCCGGTTCAAATCCAGGAATTGCGGCAACACCGCCAACAAAAATACAATCGCTTTCGGATTGCTCATATTGACCAGAAATCCATTTAAGACCAGGCCGAGGCGTGACCGATACTGTGCTGCATGTACCGGCACATCCATAAGTTTCACAGGCGCGGTCCATTGCAGATAAGCCAGATAAAGCAAGTACAGTACGCCAAACCATTTCACCAAACTAAACGCCCACGGTGTAGTCGCAAAAAGCACACCTGCACCGGCAGCCACAATCAGAATCTGTAAAATCAAGGCCAGCTGCAGACCAATCGCATTGTAATAACCACGGCGGAAACCATAGCTGAGACCGCTCGACATAGATGCAATCGCACCCGCACCGGGAGAGACACTGATGACCCAGCAGGCCAACATATAGGCAAACCAAATCTGGTAAGACATAACATCAAGGCAAAATAAAAACGCCATTATAGGCGCTTTAAACTTGAATCCTAAAATTTATTCATCGTTAAAATACCACCCTTGAGTATGTGTTGCCATGAATCATTCATCAAATAAAAGGAGCATGATGCTCCTTTTATTTCAATTAGCCCTTAATAAGGCAAACGTCGATAAGCACGGTATTCTGGCGTCCAGAAATTGGCCTCGATCTGTTCCTGCAATTGTGCATCACTAATCAGCGGTGCAACACCATCTTGCATCGCGGCCTGTGCCACCTTAAAGGCAATGAATTTCGATACCTGCTGAATATCATTAATATCCGGCAATAAATCAGCCTGCAGATCCTGCAATTTCGGTGAGCATTCTGCCAGTGCATTACTCGACGCCATCAACATATGATCGGTGACGCGACGTGCCCCACAGGCCACCACCCCCAAACCAATACCTGGGAAAATATAGGAGTTATTGCACTGGGAAATCTGATAAATCTTGCCCTGATAATTCACCGGTGCAAACGGACTGCCAGTGGCAATCAAGGCTCTGCCCTCGGTCCATTCAATCAGGTCAGATGGCACCGCCTCTACCCGTGAGGTTGGATTGGACAGTGGCAAAATAATCGGATGTTCACAATGTGCCGCCATGGTTCTGATCACCTCTTCAGTGAACAGCCCCGGCTGCCCGGATACCCCGATTAATACGCTTGGTTGGACGTGCTTCACGACGTCCAGCAAGGAGATGGCTTCGTTGACATTGGCCCATTCGGCAACCGCTTCTGGTTTTTGTGCTAGTTTACGCTGGAAATTCAGCAGATTCGGCTGATTTTCCGTGATCAGGCCAAAACGGTCCACCATGTAGATCCGGGCACGTGCTTCAGTATCAGTCAAACCCTCAGCCACCATTTGTGCCACAATCTGTTCAGCGATACCACAACCTGCCGAACCTGCGCCAAGAAAAGCAATCGTCTGGTCTTTAAGCTGTTTACCCGCTGCACGGCTTGCCGCAATCAGGCTACCCACAGACACCGCAGCGGTACCCTGAATATCGTCATTAAAACAGCAAATCTGGTCGCGATACTTGTCCAGCAAAGGCATGGCATTTTTCTGGGCAAAATCTTCAAACTGAATCAGTGCCTTGGGCCAGCGACGTTTGATGGCCGCAATCACTTCATCCACAAAAGCATAATATTCATCACCACTGATCCGCGGCTGACTCCAGCCCATATAGATTGGGTCATTGAGTAATTGCGGATTGTTGGTACCGACATCCAGGGTAATCGGCAAGGTATAGGCTGGACTAATGCCACCACAGGCCGTATACAGCGACAATTTACCGATCGGAATCCCCATGCCGCCAATACCCTGATCACCCAAGCCCAAAATGCGTTCACCATCTGTGATGACAATCACTTTGACATTCTTTTTATTCACATTCTGCAGGATGTCATCAATATGTGCGCGATCCGGATAAGAAATAAATACACCGCGATGACGGCGATAAATATCCGAGAAACGCTGGCAGGCCTCACCCACAGTCGGGGTATAAATAATCGGCATCATTTCTGCCAGATGCTGTTCAATCAGGTGATAAAACAGGGTTTCATTGGTGTCCTGGATATTTCGTAAATAAATATGCTTATTGATGTCATCCTGAAAGGTAGAGTACTGCTGATAGGAGCGTTGGCTCTGCTCTTCGATGGTTTCAATGGTATTCGGCAACAGGCCATGCAGGTTGAAACGCTGGCGCTCATCCTCGGTAAAGGCCGATCCTTTGTTTAATAATGGGAGTTCTAGAAGGGTATAACCGGCATAAGGGATATATAAAGGACGTTTTACTGCTACATTCTCGGTGGTCATTGCTACACTCATGCTCTCGATCAATCGCAGCGCATCGTCACGATGGCTACGGAATTTTTCTCTAGCTTAAGCCGAATTCCACACAAAGCGGTATTTAGATACGTGATTATCCTCTACAGTTAATTTTAGTTAAAAATAAATCAATACAATCAATTGCCCAGCCGCTCAGATCAGCTTATTTAGGATTGTGGTGGATGAACATCGACCAGTAAGGCAGTCAATTTACGAACTACGGGTAAGACCAGCAAGACTACAGGAAACGCCACTGCCCAAGACAACATCCAAGCGGAAACCCACATGTGAATGAAATTTTCCACCCAACCGACATTCTTAAACATATTTACCAGCGATACGATGCCACTCATGAGGCAGGAAAGAAAAAGCGGCATGACCCATAAGGCAGCTCTAGGCGGTAGTTTAGGAATATGGCCAAAGATCATAGCGCGTGGTTTTGTCATTCCGGATCACCTGCGGTCGAAGAGATTCATTTTAACATGCTTTTTTGAAGTCAGATTCGAGCCAATCGGGAGCAGTCTGTACCATGTGGCCCGCAAATCATCTGCTTCTCCTGCATTGCAATGAAATGCATTCCCCTAAACTGCGCGAAATTTGCTATATTTGCGGTTTTTCTGCGACATTAATTTTTCGATTGATTATGAATACGGCCATCCAAGCAGCTCTCGATCATGCAGTCCAATCCCTTCAAGCTGAAGGGCTACTCCCATCTGACTGGAACAACACCAGCAATTTAACACGCACCAAAGACCGTAGCCACGGTGATTTTGCGTCAAATATTGCCATGATCGCGGCCAAAGCAGCCGGGATGAAACCGCGTGATCTCGCAGAAAAAATTCTAGCGGCATTGCCAGAAGTCGCAGACATCAGCAAAGCAGAAATCGCCGGTCCAGGTTTTATCAACTTCTTCTTAAATGCCGATCAGCGTTTTGCCGTACTTGACCAGATTCAGGCACAAAAAGACCAGTTCGGTCGCACTCAAGCCAATGCTGGTAAAAAGATTCAGGTTGAATTTGTGTCAGCCAATCCGACCTCCAGCCTGCATGTGGGCCATGGCCGTGGTGCTGCGTATGGCATGACCGTAGCAAACCTGCTCGAAGCAACCGGTGCTACAGTAGACCGCGAATATTATGTCAATGATGCTGGCCGTCAGATGGACATTTTGGCGACTTCAACTTATTTACGTTATTTAGAATTACTTGGCCAGGCACTGGTGTTCCCGAAAAATGCCTACCAGGGCGACTATGTCAAAGAAATTGCACAAAGCATTATCGACAAAGATGGCGATGCCTATGTACGTCCGGTGGCAGATGTCTATAAAGATGTCCCTGAAGACGTGCAATATGCTGCTGAACCGGATGCTGATGGCAATAAAGTCGTGCTTTCAGGGGACAAAGAAAAACACATTGATGGCCTAATTGCCAATTCACAAAAATTGATCGGCGCAGGCTACCGCGTATTCCACCAGGCTGCGTTGAAAGCGATCCTGGATGACATCAAAGATGACCTCGGCGAGTTTGGTGTCACCTTTAACCAGTGGTTCAGCGAAGCATCACTGACTGAAAAAATTGAAGAGGCGTTACAGACTCTGGATCAACGCGGCTTCCTGTATGAACTAGATGGCAATATCTGGTTTAAATCCACCGAATTTGGTGATGAGAAAGACCGTGTGGTGAAGCGTCGTAATGGCCAGACCACGTACTTTGCCTCAGACATTGCCTACCACCTGAACAAACTACAACGTGGTTACAGCCATCTGGTCGATATCTGGGGTTCTGACCACCATGGTTATATTGCACGTGTCAAAGCAGCAATTGATGCGATGGGTTATGACTCATCAAAATTAACTGTTCTGCTGGTTCAGTTCGTTAGCTTGTGGCGTGGGGGCGAAATGGTCCAAATGTCTTCACGTTCAGGACAGTTTGTAACTTTGCGTGACTTGCGTAAAGAAGTCGGCAATGATGCTGCCCGCTTCTACTACGTGATGCGTAAATCTGAACAGCATATCGACTTCGACCTTGATCTGGCCGTGTCACAAAGTAAAGACAATGCCGTGTATTACATCCAGTATGCACATGCACGGATCTGTCGTATGCTAGAAAAAGCTGCAGCAACCGGTGTGCAGTTTGATATTGCAGCTGCCCGTACCCATGCAACACGTTTGGAATTAGAAGCTGAAAGCGAAATTCTGGCCAAGCTCGCCGCTTATCCAGATATTGTCTTCCGCGCTGCCAATGTTTATGAACCCCATCAAGTGGGTAACTACCTGAAGGAATTGGCTGCCCTATTCCACGGTTGGTACAATGAACACAAGGTTCTGAATGATGATGCTGACCTGACGCAAGCACGCTTGTTACTTTCAGTGAATGTACAGCAAGTCTTGCAGAATGGTTTGCAATTACTGGGCGTTTCTGCACCTACAACGATGTAATTAAAAGAGGGATGTCACGTGTTTGGAAAAACGCAACGCGGTGTATCTGAACGGCCAAATAAACCTAAATCTGTGCTGGTGCCCAAATGGTTAGGTACACTGGTGGCGATTTTGGCAGTTTTATGCTTAGCGGTTGCCTTGCTTCTCTGGAAACCGTGGCAACCCGTACAACCCAAAAACCAGATCCCATCTGGACACTACCAGGAAGAAACCAATAAGGACTTCCGTTTCTATGATCTGTTACCACAGCAACAGGTGACTCCAATTCCGGAACAGGCTATTCCAGAAAACAAAGAGCAAGGTACCGTGGTGATTGTAGAAGCACCAGAGCTGAGTAAACCGCAGGCCGAAGCCAGTACAGCCATAACTGAAACCGCACAAGCACCCGTTGCAGCTACCTATATTCTGCAAGTGCGCAGCTATGCGGATCCGGACAGTGCAGATGCACGTCGTGCCGAAATTATTTTGAATGGTCTATCAGCGGATGTCGTCAAAACAGTAGAAGGCGGCAAAACCTGGTATCGGGTAATCTCTGGACCTTACGAGTCGCAAGAAGCTGCCCTGATTGCACAGCAAACCCTGCAACATAGCGGTATCGACTCGATTGTGATTAAACGCTAAGTCACCGCATCTGTGTTAAGGACGCCACGGCGTCCTTAATTTTTTGTTACATCTTTACCTACAAAAATCCCTGCACAACAGACTCCACTCATTTGTTTTAATTCTCGAGTGAATATTCTAGTTTTTCAGATTGCATCGTTTGCGAATAAACAACGTCTTATCTTATTTTCCTCTTTGACTTGATCCAGCAGATACCTTCCACATAAACCAACCCTAATCGCATAATCTTTACTCCTTTTTATTAGTGCTTTGATTTATAGCAAGATCTTTAGCATGTTGCTCAATTATTAATCTGATAATTTACATAAACACAGAATAAATATTTCTAATAAAACGGGGAAGACCTGATGCTCCAGGACAAGAAAAACCCTGTCAGTTTCAACTCATCGGTGACGGTCAGGGAACAAGACTCAGCAGAACCACAAGCTGCACATTTTGTTATGCCATTACAGATGAGCAGAGATACAATTATCCAAGCGCTGCAGGATCCGTTGGCTCGTATTCCGCAAATGCTCTACCCGGCTTTTCTGGATTTCCACCATGAACATAGCCGTCGTTTTTTGTTGCAGGTTAATATTCTGGGGCAAGCAGCTTACTGGTGCTATGGCATTGCAGACTGGATCATGCTGCATGATGTAGGAACGCTATCGATCGGGTTACGTTCACTTTATGTGACAGCCGTTGCTGGTTTGCTGGTTTATCTTTATCGCTACTCACGCAACATTCAGTTGCTGGATTTGTTATTACCCAGTTCAATTATTGGGGCTGCAATCATTTGGTTTGAGTTATTGGTTCGTTCCACCAGTCCAGATGTGATGACTTTTCAATACGCAGCGGTAATCTTTATTATGCTAGCCAATTTGAGTGTACAGGTCCGTTTCACCCCTGTGCTCATCCTCTCCCAACTGATTTCAGCCGTGGTCTTTTTCGGTGTGATCCGTACCAGCCTAGGACATCCACATGCCATTTTAGGCTTTGCACTGGTGTATGTTCCGGTGTTGCTGTTCAGCCTATATATCAGCTGGAGTGCCACACTAAAAAACCGACAAATTTTTCTGCGCCACATGCTTGAGGAGTGGAACCACCAAGCGCTGGATCAGCTAGCACATACTGACATGCTGACCAATCTGAATAACCGACGCCAGTTCGAACGGCTAGCACGCAGCGAATTAGCACGCTTGCAGCGACATTATGAACCGATGTGTCTATTGATGTTTGATGTGGATCATTTCAAAGACATTAATGATCATTATGGACATGATGTGGGCGATGAAGTGCTAAAAATTATCAGCCAAACCGCACAGGAAGAAATGCGCACACAGGATTTGCTGGCCCGTTTTGGGGGTGAAGAGTTTGTGGCCTTACTGCCAAATACCAACCTGGATGAAGCCAAAATCGCAGCCGAACGCTTACGCCAACATATTTCGGAGTCCAGAGTGATTACCAGCGCTGGTAATGTAATCGAATATACCATTTCGATTGGCATTTGCCTGGTCGAGCCCAAGGTGCAGGATTTGCATAGCTTATTGAAATCAGCCGATCAAGCTCTTTATCTGGCCAAACAGAGCGGCCGTAATTGCATCAGATTAGCAACACAAACCGCACCTTTAGATCCGGTATGATTTACCCCTCCCCACTTTTTACTGAAGCGATTATTTCGACACGATGTGGGTTGTAATCGACAGGCTACGCAATAAAGTTTTGGTCACGGGCGTTTTTCCGCAAACGTTCAAGATACGCTCCTGTAAGGCAGCATCGGGCAAGTTAGCAAACACAATCCGACGCTCAATCCATTCCTGATTATCCCGATCACAGTGAAAGTCGGCTTCTACTGCAAAATCACCCAAATCGATTCCTTTATGCTTGGCATACATCCGTAGGGTAATCATGGTACAGGCAGCCAAACTTCCTGTCAGCAAATCATAAGGGGATGGCCCCTGATCCTGCCCATCAAGCCGCAGCGGTTCATCGGTTAAATAATGATGCTGCCCGCTACTAACCACTTGGCATTTCCATTGTCCTGCTAAAGGTTTGACCACACTGCTGGCTATTTTATTCATTTTGATGCTCTCATCTGATCTGGCAAAACTGGGGCTTCTAAACGGTCACCGACATAATCCGGAATCTCGCCAAAACGGTGATCATGCTGAATCCACTGTTCACGCGCTTGTTCTAATTCGGCACGGTTCCGTGCGACAAAATTCCACCACAATAAAATCGGAGTTGCAAAGGGTTCCCCTCCTATCAGTAATACTCGTTGTCCGGCTTTCAGCTCAAGCTCCAATTGAGTTAAACCAGTATCGACCACCAGCAGATTATCCAGATTCAGTTCATGTCCCTCGACTTGTGCTGTGCCTTCCAAGGCCAGCAGTCCATATTCAAATGATGGATTGAGCGGAAGACAGATCTTGGTATCTGCTTGAGCGTTGAGATCCACAGCGAGTAACGGGCTATATACTTCTACCGGGGAGCGGGTAGACAAGAATTCACCGACCAGTATGGTACAGGTTACCTGATCATGCTCCACGACAGGCAGTTCCGGATAATGCTCAAATTTGGCAGGCATATTACGCTGGTCGTCCGGTAGGGCAATCCACAGTTGGGCAGCATGTAACTGCGTTTCGGTCACAGGAGAGACCTCAGTATGCGAGATCCCAAAACCGGCCGTCATCAAATTGACCTGTTGGGGACGGATCAACTGTTTTGATCCCAGACTGTCGCTATGCATGACCGTCCCATCGATCATCCAGGTAAAGGTTTGCAATCCCATATGTGGATGAGGGCCGACATCCATACCCTGGCCTGCCGGGAAGGTGACCGGACCGGCATGATCCAGAAAACACCAAGCCCCAATCATGCGTTTATGCCGACTCGGCAGTGCACGTTTAATGACAGTGCCTTTTCCTAGCAGAGCCGAGCGTACAGGAAATGTCTGTATCGATTGAGAGTGATCTGTTTCTGCATCTGCTGATTTGGAGATTTCCGTTTTATTATTACTCATGTCATTCTCCTGCCATTTTTATTCATGCATCTGATTCAAATTGATTGTAAACATGATGTTAGCTATTTACTTTTTCCTAGCCTATGTCTTAGTTAATACGCTGAATGTCATGCATAGGACAATAAGAATTTTGTTTTTATGAGAAATAAAAAAGGACGCTTCTGCGTCCTTAAAAACTTTCCTCATCAAAGCGGTCTTGGTCAATTTTATAAATATGAAAACTGCGTTCAATTTGGACACCCAAACCAAATTCGATCATTAATGACGTCAGCTTGTCGCCATCAATCAGTACTATTCCTGATTTTTTCGCAGACTCAATTGCCTCTTTACTAAAAGCTGAGGTCGTAATAAAAACACCTTTCTTGGCAACCTGATCAGCTAAAGCGCCTTTAAATTGCTGAATATCAGGACGACCTACCGTATTTTCCCAGCGTTTGGCTTGAATATAGATTTTATCCAACCCCAAACGATCTTCACTGATAATTCCATCAATTCCACCATCACTGGTTTTACCAATGGCTTGAGCAGCATCTTGGTGTGAACCGCCATAGCCCATCGCAACCAATAAATCGACTACTAACCTTTCAAAAAATGCCGGACTATTTTCTTTGACTAATTTCAATAAATCACTTTTTAATGAATCTTTTAATAATTCAGTTGCTTCTATAATAATTTCATCTGGGGTTCTTGTATCATCAGCTTGCACTACTAATGATGCTGTAACAGCATCTTCTATACATCCATTCCCTTGATTATCTTTAGATATTCCTAATTTATAATTTGCAAAACTTTCAAATTGCATTAAGTATTCATTTGTAATACTCGTCAATTTTGTTAAATCTAATTGACGTCCTATCATACTTAACTCACAAAATCCTCGTTTTGGCTGATTAATTAACCCTGCTTTAACTAAATAGGTTTTTGCCCATCCGACCCTATCGTAAAAAACAGTCTTTGTTCCACTTGATAGTCTCAAACTCAATTCTTCTGCACTAAGACCTGAGCGCTCTGCTAATAATTTTGCCGCCTCAGCTAATTTAATTGCCTCTTCTTGTTCTGAAAGTAGTTTCAGTAATGGCAACATTAATTGATCGTACGTAGGCAAACTCATTTTTTACTCATTAATACTTTATTTTTCATGATTATAAATAAAAAAAGAACGCTTACGCGTCCTTTTCATTCACAACTATTTGGAAAAATTATTCCCACTCAATCGTTGCGGGTGGCTTAGATGACACGTCATACACCACACGTGACACATCAGCAATTTCATTCATGATGCGGGTCGAGATTTTATCCACCAACTCGTATGGCAAGTGCGCAAAACGTGCGGTCATAAAGTCAACCGTTTCTACCGCACGTAACGCGATGACCCAGGCATAACGGCGGCCATCACCGACAACACCGACAGATTTCACCGGCTGGAACACCGCAAAAGCCTGTGCCGTTTTGTCATACCAACCGCTGTCACGCAACTCTTGCATGAAAATGTCATCCGCAAGACGAAGGATATCCGCATATTCTTTTTTCACTTCACCCAGAATACGCACGCCCAAACCTGGACCTGGGAATGGATGACGGTAGATCATGCTGTGTGGCAGACCTAAAGTCGTACCGAGCTTACGCACTTCATCTTTAAACAGGTCACGTAATGGCTCAACCAGTTCAAAGGCTAAATCTTCCGGCAAACCACCCACGTTATGGTGAGATTTGATTACATGCGCTTTGCCTTGTTTGCTGGCAGCTGATTCAATCACGTCTGGATAAATCGTACCTTGTGCCAAGAATTTCACGCCATCGAGTTTACGTGCTTCTTCCGCAAACACTTCAATAAATTCACGGCCAATGATCTTACGTTTTTTCTCAGGATCAGTTTCGCCTGCAAGCGCACCCAAGAAACGTGCTTCTGCATCGGCACGAATCACACGGATACCCATGTTATCTGCAAACATTTGCATCACTTGATCGCCTTCGTTCAAACGAAGTAAACCGTTGTCTACAAATACGCAAGTGAGCTGGTCGCCAATCGCTTTATGCAACAAAGCAGCAACCACAGATGAATCCACACCACCGGAAAGACCTAACAGTACTTTTTCATCACCAATTTGTTTACGCAATTGTTCTACGCGCAAATCGATGATGTGCTCTGGTGTCCAAAGACCACGGCAACCACAAATTTTATGCACGAAGTTGGAAAGCAATTCGGCACCCTTAGAGGTGTGCGTTACTTCTGGATGGAACTGTACGCCATAGAAACGGCGTTTTTCATCACTCACGGCTGCAAACGGACAACTTGCTGTGCTGGCAGTGACCTGGAAACCTTCTGGAATCGCGCTGACTTTGTCACCGTGACTCATCCAAACATGCAGCTGGTTTTCACGGTCTTGCAAATTGCCAATCAGCTGGTCACGAACCAAGATATCCACTTCGGCATAACCGAATTCGTGTACCGTACCCGGCTCAACCTTGCCGCCCAATTGCTCTGACATGGTTTGCAAACCATAGCAGATTCCCAATACTGGCACGCCTAACTCGAACACGACTTGTGGTGCACGCGGGCTGCCTTCAACGTGAACACTTTCAGGACCACCTGACAAGATAATCCCGTTTGGATTAAAGGCACGAATGTCTTCTTCAGACATGTCATAGGCATACATTTCAGAATATACGCCAGCTTCACGTACACGACGCGCAATCAGCTGACTATATTGAGAACCGAAATCCAGAATCAGGATGCGGTCTTCAGTAATTTGGGTATTGGTAGTCATGACAAACAACTATGCAAGGCAAACGAAGTAAGCCCGTGATTCTACCATTTTTCCTGGCATTACGCACATTCTTCGCACAAGCCGGGTATTTGTCGTTTTAGTCTGTACAAATTATAAAAAACCGGGTCTGATCGACCCGGTTTTTTAAACGTCGCCAACCGTTTATTTTTCAATGGCGTTGTCAATACTGAACTTGCCAGCGCCCTGCAACATCACGAACAAGAATCCACCCGTGATAGCGATGTTTTTCATGAGGTGAATAGAATTATTGGTGATTTGTTCCGGCGTAGCACCACCGGCATGAAAAATTATGCCTGCCACTAGGGTAAAAATTGCCAATCCCAAAGCGACGATCCGTGTTTGAAAGCCCGCCAGCAAAGCCAAACCACCACCGATCTCAATCAGAATCACCAAAGGCAACAGGCTCCCTGGTATTCCCATCATTTCCATATAACCTGCTGTGCCAGCATACGCATTTATTTTTCCCCAGCCCGCAATCAGAAAGATATATGCCATAAATACTCGGGCTAACAGGGCAATCAGTGCATGGGCTGTCGGAGCGGTCACCATATTTTTAACCGTAACATTGGGATTGAACATAGGAACCACCTATTTGTATATTATTTAATCAACTCCATTATGTTACGCCCTAAATTATACAAACAGAATAACCATATATCGGACTGACCGTTGCAATAATAGAACAGGTTTCAGAGACAGAATTTAAGTTTTTGATACTGACTTTACCCCCTATCACTGCTAGGATTTCCTCACATCTTCCTTTATCTTGGCCCCATGAACCCCATCGATTTTATCTTACATGTTGACCAACACCTGCTTGAGTTTATTACCAACTATGGGGTGTGGATTTACGGCATTTTATTTTTAATTATTTTTGTTGAAACGGGACTGGTAGTGATGCCCTTCCTGCCTGGCGACAGCTTACTGTTTGCTGCAGGTGCCTTAGCTGCCTCTACTGGTGCACTCAATCCCTGGTTACTCGGTGTATTGCTGTTTACTGCTGCGGTATTGGGCGATACATTGAATTATCATATTGGCCGCTGGATCGGACCTCGTGTGTTTGAGCTGAATAGCCGCTTAATCAATAAACAGCATTTATTGAAAACCCAGCAGTTCTTCGCCCGCCATGGCGGTAAAACCATTATTTTTGCCCGTTTTATTCCTTTTGCCCGTACTTTTGCGCCATTTGTTGCAGGTACAGGCAGCATGAATTACAAATATTTCCTCACCTATAACGTGATTGGTGCGTTCTGCTGGATCGCGTCTTTTGTGACTTTGGGCTATCTGTTTGGCAATATGCCGATTGTGAAAGACAATTTCACCCACCTGATTTTCGGCATTATTATTCTGAGCATTCTGCCAGGGGTTATCGGTTTTATCCGTCAACGCTGGCAAGAACGCAATGCCTTAAAACAACCCAAATAAACAGCTCGGTAGCCAACATTAAGTTGATCATTCGAGGCTGAAGATCAGCCGATCCTGAATCGTCAGGATCGGCTTTTTATTTTGAAGCATTCAGTGCCATGATTGAAAGTGTTGCAATCAGCGCAACAAAATAGACGATTCGACCTCTAAAACGCCAAGTACACGCAGCCAATGCAAGCCCTGCAAACACTTATAAAACAAGTGCCAAGGCGATGACCTCTTGCTTGCGAAGGGTGAGCCGTTTAGTTCGAAGATTGCGTTGTCTTGCTACGGATCAGAAGCGGACAGTTTTTAAATTTAGCGGCCTGTACAATTGCTTCTTGTTCCCCAAGTACACGCGCCAGCTCCGTCCGTTTGGTAGCAGAGGATTGACCCATATTGACCGAAATACTCGGACCAACACCCCAGTCACCTCCACTCCCCCAGCCGCCGCCAATGCCAATACCGACGCCGACACCCGTACTTTTTGCCGGCTCGACACCAGCATCGATATAGGCCTGTATCCGGTTATATTCACTTTGCAGCTGCTGACAGTTAAAGGCCTGATAGTGCGTCGGCGACACATAGAGTGGCTTGACTGTTGTGGCGCAAGCACTGAGAAGAACCGCTGTGATCGTAGTCATTGCGAAAGAAAATTTGTTCATACCGGACTCTTGCTTATTTTTGTTCAATTTCATTGAACAATGTCTGATAGGCCTGCGTCAATTTATGATCAGCTGCCAGATGGATCAGTGGCAGATTGCGATGATGAGATTCCTTCATCAACACAGAAGGTGGCAGTTTACTCTGTAATACCGGCAACCCTTCATCCTGTAACTCTTGTACCACTTCGCGAGGCAGCTTGGCCTGTGCCTGAAACTGATTTACCACAATCCCTTCAATTTCCAGACGGTTATTATGATCGTCCTGAGTTTCAATCACATTAGCAATCAGACTGTGCAAGGCACGTTTGGAAAATACATCGCAATCAAACGGAATCAGCACCCGATCCGCTGCAATCAGGGCAGAAAGGGTAAAAAAGTTAAATGCCGGAGGGGTATCAATATAGATTCGGTCATATTGGGTTTCTAGAGCACGGAGCGCGTCGCGCAATTTATAAATTTTGTGTTTGGCCTCTAGTGCATGTTGTAAAGCACCTAAGGTAGGACTTGCAGGAATGACGTGCAGATGTTCAAAGGGGGTGTGATGCACATAACTGTGCAGTCCATGACTACGGCTGCCCAAAATTGATCCCAATGCATTCCCCAACAGGCTGCGGGTCTGGGTGGTATCCAGCACTTCCTGAAAAAACTGCTCAATATTCGGTGCTAATATGGGTTGATCCGCCGTATGACTGGCAGCGTCCCCTAACAGATACTGACTGGCATTGGCCTGTGGGTCGAGATCAATGACCAGGGTTTTGAGTTGCTGAGCCGCACTGATGGCCGCCAAATTGACGGCAATACTGGATTTTCCAACACCACCTTTCTGGTTAAAGATCACACGTGTCCGCATTCCGTTCCCTCATCTTGTTCTTGTTGGCTTTCTGTACGCTAGTTTAACCTAGTGTACAGAAGCACTGAGGGAAAATGTGAAGAATTAACCGAAAGTCGGTTTGAGCAGAATCAAGATAATAATGGCCACAAAAGCCACTGCCCCCAGAATGAGTCCCGCACGGCGTTGCACCAGCAAAATTGAATCATCGCGTTTAAAGGCTTTAATTAAGGAAGACAACAACACCAAAAACAGAATAATTTTGGCATAGAACCACGGCTGTACCTGAAACTGGTTCATCACCAGCAAAATAATTCCCGTCAGTGCAATCAGGCTAAAAGCCAGATGCTGACTACCGACCAACAATTTGCGTGCAACCGGACTCGGCTGCTGTTCCTGCACCCCAACAAACAGGGTCGTTGCACGTACTACAAACACCAGCAAAGCCAGAGTTGCAGCACTCATATGCACGATTTTAATCAATAAATGACTATCCATACTTACAACCTGGCTTATTCTGACTTCGGTGCATGAGCACATTCTGGACTGTCAGGTGCCTGCCCCTGCCATTCCTGTGGTAAATAGGCATGGATGGCGAGTGCATGAATTCGGCTCGGTGCCAACAAATCTCCGGCCGCAGCATAAACTTTCTGATGGCGTTGCACTAAACGTAATCCCTCAAATGCTTCAGAGACGATCACCACCTTAAAGTGCGATTCTTTGCCTGGGAAATAGCCACCATGACCTGAAGATTCATTTACCACCTGCAAGTGACTCGGCTGTAAATCCTGTAAGCGCTCAATCAATTGTTGTTCCAGGCTCATTTTTACTTCTCCATCCGTCGATTATTTCGAGAAAATCACCTTGTTATACCATGATCTGCACACACTCGGGCAGCCGAATCCACCCTAGAGACAATTACAAAATCAGATTTTGGCCAACACAGAGAATTTTGCCTCATCCTGGGTGAAATAATGATCCATAGGGATAAGCGACTGATTTTATTTTATGCAATTGATACAATATTCTGCATAAAGTTGTTGACCAGTTTTTTACATCAGGTATTATAGCTGGCACGCGGGAATAGCTCAGTTGGTAGAGCACAACCTTGCCAAGGTTGGGGTCGCGAGTTCGAGTCTCGTTTCCCGCTCCAA
>NZ_JAQIHG010000023.1:0-38783 GCF_035916735.1 Acinetobacter minutum | reverse complement strand
TCGTCAGTAGAAAATAACGAAAAAGATACTTAACAACCTCACCCTTGGTGAAGCTTCGTATCAATCGCGTCGGGATGAGTTCATTATAGGGCAATTTCAAAGGCAAGCAAGTGCTTTTAACACCTTGTTTTGTTGAGTGTTCTAATTTTGCGCACCAATTTGGTGAATTTTTCATTTACTCAAGGTATAAGTTTTTAATTTTAAAGCAGAAATATGAATAAATTATTTCTGCTTTTATCTTGTTTATTTTTGGACAGCTGGAGCTTTAATACGCATCGTTAAAATTTTGACGGGTTGACGAGGTACATTCTGGTGCATGCCATAGTTTTGCGTAGGAACTTTCACAATTTTGTCTACAACATCCATTCCTTTTGTGACTTTCCCAAATACGGCATAACCTGCCTGCATAAATGAAGGGTTAAGACTGTCATTATTTGCAACGTTAATAAAAAACTGGCTGGTGGCAGAATCAGGTTGATTGGTTCGCGCCATTGCTAAAGCTCCTCTGCTGTTGAGCAAACCATTATCTGACTCATTACGGATAGGAGCTTGTGTCTGCTTTTGTGTCATCTTGGTATCAAATCCGCCCCCTTGGATCATAAAGCCCGGAATAACGCGGTGGAAGATGGTGCCATTATAAAATTGACGCTTAATATAGTTTTTAAAATTCTGGCTTGAGATCGGTGCTTTTTCATCAAACAATTCTATTTCAATGGTTCCCAACGTAGTTTTCATTTCAACCAAGGTATTTGCAAAACTCGTCATACTTGCTACAGCCAATCCACTACCTATCAAAAACTGTTTAAACATTTTAAATCTCGATTTTTTTAATTACCCAGCACATTAATGACTGATCAATCACAAGGCAATACTTGCCTACATTTAACTTATTGACATCTTCCCCGACCTAAAGGAGGGATTCCTACTGCTAGACGCTTATGCCCAAGCGCAAGAATGTTCAATGCGGAATTTAAATCCCGCTGCCAGGCCGTACCGCAACTCAGGCATGTCCATTCTCTTATTCGCAAATCTGTTCTACCTTTCGGACTGCTTGTAGTGATCCCACCACAGCACGAACAGATTTGGGTGGTATAGGCCTCGTTGACTTCTTCAAACAATACCCTTGCGTTCTCGCATTTATACTTGAGCATTGTTTTCAGTGCTGAAAATCCTGTATCCAGGACCGACTTCGCCATCTTGGTTTTTACAAGCTTTCTAGCACTCAGATCACCAACGACAATCAGTGCATTTTCCCTCACCAGTTGGGTGCTGGCCTTATGCAAATGGTCTTTACGACAATTCGCAATCTTGGCGTGTAATGCACGGACACGCTTTTTATTTCTCGCTCGTTGAGCAATTCCTAGTTTCTGTTCGTATTTTCGGTAGAACTTGGGATTGGAAATGACAGCTCCATCCGAACAGGTGGCTATGTCTTTCAAGCCAAGATCGATACCTATGGCTTTGGTGGTGGTGGGGTTCTCAGCTTTAGGGCTGTCCACTACCAGGCAGGCATACCAGCGACCACGAGCATCCTCAACGAATGCGCCTGTTTTAACGCTGTAACTCGATAGTCCGTAGCTATCCCATAGCTTGAATTGGTGCTTGCCATATTGAACATAGCCATCAGAATACTTGATGGCGACTTTCTTAAAGGGTATCCAACCTAGCGATCTTCTTGCTGATTTCTTATGGCTAACACGCCATCTGAGTTTGGCTTTTTTGAACTGTTTTCTACGTGTGACTAATTCTTCGGTGACAGCCTGGACGGTCTGGCTGTGCAAACCACACTCTTTGGATGTACCTTTGGTGTATTTAGCAATATCGTAGGCACTAAGAAATCCACCCTTTCTTTTCAGGTGTTTAAAACTTAAATCATTCACATAATTCCAAACAAAGTTCACTTCGGATGCCAATTGGTCTAGCACCTTTGCATGTTTGTCTTTTATGCGTAATTTAAGCGTTTTCATGGGCTTATATTAGCTCATGTTTAATTAGGTGTATTGATCATTTAAAAGTTAAACGACATTTCATGTCGTGTCTCTTATATCTCTGACCTAAAGGACAGAGTTTTACGCTCCATTTGATAAATGAGAAATAGCCCAGTTTTCCGGTAAGCCTGAAGAAAGTTGAATTAATGTTGTTGGTCCCAAAACCGTCGGAATTTTTTTGCAACCTCAATGAGTTCTTTTTTGGCGCGTTGGGAAACCGGCGTTAAATTGGCAAAACCATGGCTCTGATCAGGATAATGTTGATACGCAACATTCACACTCTGCTGACGTAGCTTATGTAGATAAATTTCCGCTTCATCACATAAAAGGTCATGACCCGCTGTTACAATAAACGCAGCAGCAACTTGCTTGAGTTGCCCATAGGTCGGTGAAACCAGTGGATCATCTAATTTTAGCTGATGCTGCATCACATAAAATTCAGTCACTTGGTCTACATCCTCTGCAGTCAAGATTAGGCCATGCTGATACGCATAAAAAGAACGATGACGACTCTTAAAATCAACTGTTGGATAGAGTAAAAGCTGCGCTTGTGGAGCGTAAACCTGTGCAATACTTTGCTGTGCCACCACAGTGGCTAGATTACCTCCCGCACTATCCCCTGCCACAGCAAGACGATTTTTATAAATTTTAAAATGTTCGCGCTGCTGATAAATCCAGATCAAGGCTTCGAGGCAACTTTGCACAATTCGCTGAGGGCTGGCCTCAGGTGCCAAGGGATAGTCAATACTTAAAACCTGTGCCTTACTGTGCACTGCCAATAAACGACAGACTTCATCATGGCTCTCGATCCCTCCCATGACAAAACCACCCCCATGATAGAACACGATTAAAGGTAATTTTTTACGTGGTGCAGGATGATAATGTCGAGCAAACAGGGTTCCACTAGGTAGATCCAATTTTAAATCTTCTACCCAGGCCACAGATGTGGCCTCAGATTTAATCGCCTGCATGGTACTTTCAAATTCCTGCCGCGAACGCTGAATATCTGCACCAATCAAACCTGAATAACCCTGTTTGTGTTTGATGGCCAGCAAGCATTTAGTGAATGGGTCAAGTTTAGGATAAGAATCAGGATAGCCAAGTGCTTTAATTAAAGAAGTTTGGGCTATTTTGGGCAGTTGATCCAACAGACGCAGCGCACTTCCCTGCTTCTTTTTAAGGAGCCGTTGCAGGTCTAGATCGAACACCGCCATTTTTTAATCCTGTAAAGCTTTAAATTGCAAAAAAGCATACTGCAAAATACAACGAAGCCTAGAGATTATTTTTGCAGAAACAAAAAAGCAGCTAATGTCAGTCACTTTGCCATTAAATTTAAATAAACCGAGGCTATAAAGTGAAGAAAAAACCTCAAAAAAAAGAAGAGGAAAGATTTGAGCAAAAAAAAAGCTTATCGTGTCAACAGATAAGCTTGAAAACACAAGAAAAATATCAAGAGAAACTACAGCGATAGAATCTGGAGCAGATATTAAGGATCAGGCGAAATTTTGTGAAATACTTATTTTGGCTGATTCTCATCGTTTTTATGTATAAATATTAAGCAAAATTCGCTATAAGAATGAATTAGCCTTTTGCGGTAAGAAGTTTCGAGCTTTGCTTACTCCAACTGCAAAGTAAATCCAACTACTTTAAAAAAATCACAATAACATGAAAGGATTACCATGCCCATTTATACAACAATCAGGTGATTTTCCTCATCATAGCAACTTGAATTTCTAAACATTGCCCATACCTCATGTGTATTGACTAAATAGAGCAAAAGCATGGCAGTTCAGAATCAATACAGTGAAGACTGAAGCCAGCAAGGACTGTACATGTTTAAAAACCCATTTAAACGGAGATCATCAATGGCAAACGAGCAAAACGAACAGTCTCAAGAGAATGTTCAGCAAGAAGAAATCCTGACGGAAGCAGCTGAACAAGAAGCAGCTGAAGTAAGCATTGAAGATTTACACGCAAAAATCGCCCAACTTGAAGATAGCCTAAAACTCGAAAAAGCTCGTGCTGCAAATGCAATTTATGAAGCTGAAAAAACTAAAGAGCGTTTAGAGCGTGAAGCAGAAAATGCGAAAAAATTTGCATTAGAAAAGTTTGCCAAAGGCCTGTTGGATTCTGTAGACAACCTAGAACGCGCATTGCAAGCTGCCGGTGATGAGAAAACCCCACTGTCTGAGGGTGTTGAGCTAACCCTAAAAGCTTTGCTCACCACACTAGAAAAATTTGAAGTGGTAGCGGTAGATACCAATAGTGGCTTTAATGCCGAATTCCATCAAGCAGTCGGCATCGATCCAAATGCAAAAGCCGGTGAAATTGGTGTTGTTCTGCAAAAAGGTTACACCCTTGCAGGCCGTTTATTGCGTCCAGCCATGGTGATGGTCGGTCAATAAGCAAAAAATCGGGAGTTTTAGAGTTTTTTTAAATATCATAACTTGAAAAAAATTCAATGGCTCTCATATCGGATAACAAGCGAAAACAATTGCAAAAAATTTTTGAGGAACAGATCTAATGGCTAAAATCATTGGTATTGACTTAGGTACTACAAACTCATGTGTTGCTGTACTTGAAGGCGACAAAGTTAAAGTAATCGAGAATGCTGAAGGTGCACGCACTACACCATCGATCATTGCGTACAAAGATGGCGAAATCTTGGTTGGTCAGTCTGCTAAACGCCAGGCAGTGACTAACCCTAAAAATACATTGTTCGCGATCAAACGTTTGATCGGTCGTCGTTATGAAGACCAAGCGGTGCAAAAAGATATCGGCCTTGTACCTTATAAAATCATCAAAGCTGACAATGGTGATGCTTGGGTAGAAGTCAACGACAAGAAACTTGCACCACAACAAATCTCTGCAGAAGTTTTGAAAAAAATGAAAAAAACTGCAGAAGACTATTTGGGTGAAACGGTGACTGAAGCAGTTGTTACTGTACCGGCTTACTTTAACGATGCACAACGTCAAGCAACTAAAGATGCTGGCCGTATCGCGGGTTTAGATGTTAAACGTATCATCAACGAACCAACTGCTGCTGCACTTGCGTTCGGTATGGACAAAAAAGAAGGCGACCGCAAAATCGCAGTTTACGACTTGGGCGGTGGTACTTTTGACGTTTCAATTATCGAAATTGCAGACCTAGATGGCGACCAACAGATCGAAGTATTGTCAACCAATGGTGATACCTTCCTGGGCGGTGAAGACTTTGATACTGCATTGATCGACTTCTTGGTAGAAGAGTTCAAGAAAGAACAGAATGTGAATCTGAAAAATGATCCACTTGCATTACAACGTTTGAAAGAAGCAGCGGAAAAAGCCAAAATCGAGCTTTCTTCTTCAAATGCAACTGAAATCAACCTACCATACATCACAGCAGATGCGACTGGTCCTAAACACTTAGTAATCAACGTAACACGTGCAAAATTGGAAGGTTTGGTTGCTGATCTGGTTGAACGTACAATTGAGCCTTGCCGTATCGCATTGAAAGACGCTGGTCTGTCAACTTCAGACATTTCAGACGTAATCTTGGTGGGTGGTCAGTCTCGTATGCCACTTGTACAACAGAAAGTACAAGAATTCTTTGGCAAAGAGCCACGTAAAGATGTGAACCCAGACGAAGCAGTTGCGATTGGTGCAGCAATTCAAGGTGCAGTATTGTCTGGTGACAAAACTGACGTATTGCTTCTTGACGTGACTCCGTTAACGTTGGGTATCGAAACCATGGGCGGTGTATTAACACCAATCATCGAGAAAAACACCACGATTCCTGCGAAGAAATCTCAAGTGTTCTCGACTGCAGCAGATAACCAACCTGCCGTAGACATTTCGGTTTACCAAGGTGAACGTAAGATGGCTCAACAAAACAAATTGTTGGGTAACTTCCAGTTGGGCGACATCCCACCTGCACCACGCGGTGTACCGCAAATTGAAGTGTCATTCGACATCAATGCGGATGGTATCTTGAAAGTATCTGCGAAAGACAAGAGCACAGGTAAAGAACAATCTATTCAAATTAAAGCAAACTCTGGTTTGAGCGATGCTGAAATTGAAGCGATGATCAAAGATGCTGAAGCGAATGCTGAAGAAGACCGCAAGTTTGAAGAATTGGCAAAAGCACGTAACGAAGCTGATGCCCTGACTTCAAGTGCACAAAAAGCGGTAAAAGATCTTGGCGACAAGGTGACTGAAGATGAAAAAACAGCAGTGAACACTGCAGTTTCTGAACTTGAAGCAGCAACCAAAGAAAATGATGTAGAAGTCATTAAAGCCAAAACTGAAGCATTACAAAACATCTTGATGCCAATTACCCAACGTGCTTATGAGCAAGCTCAACAAGCCGGTGGTGCACAAGGTTTTGATCCGAATGCATTCCAAGGCGGTGATGCAGGTCAGCAAAAATCCGATGATGGCGTTGTAGATGCTGAATTCACTGAAGTAAAAGATGACAAAAAATAATTTGTCAGCTTAATAAAAAACCGCGCTTATGCGCGGTTTTTTATTTTTAGCAGTATGCTGCGTGCATATAAGAGATATAAATTCTTTTCTTTTATTTGGCTTGAGAAACCATGATTCCGATTCAGGTCGATCAAAGCTAAAACTCATCATCCATTTAACTCACAGTGTAAAAAATCCTTACGTGTTCATTCGCTTATGTCTTAGATCACAAGGCAATTCCATACAATTCGTGTTATTGTGGAGATGAAAAGAAACGCCAAGAAATTAGTGGAGATCCATGTGAGTTACTACCATATCCTGATAGAAGTAAATGACCACATCAGCACAATTGAACAGAGCCGCGATATCGAAATCTTTGATATTGTCGAGATTCAACCTTATCTCCACTCCATTCTCTTGCCTTTTTTTAACGAGCAATTGATTGAACTCGAAGATGAAAATGTCGAATTTAAGGATATTTTACATCTTGAGGTAAAACAGACTCTGCTCCCCATTCAGCAGCTGATTGAAGAAGAACAGCGTCTTCTACCAAGTGACACCGATGTCACGATTACGGCGTATGAGATCTTTAATAATCGTGATCTCAGCCAAGATGTCACCACAGTCATTTTTGACATCTTAGACGCAGTCAAACTCGATCCAGAAGCTTAACTTGATCTCCTTTTAGAGCAATATAGACTCTAAAGGGATGCTTTGGAATTTACTGCATCAAACGTTGGGCATTTTCATTTCTGAAGGTATGCAAAATCTGCTGGCCTGCCCGTCCAGTCGGGTTTAAACCTAAACGCAACTGCTCCTGACGGATGGCTTGACGGGTTTTATCACCGATCAATCCATCTGCCCCACCAATGTCATAGCCTTTATTTAATAAATACTGCTGTATCTCACGGCGTTCTGCACGTGAAGTTCCCGCATCATCTGTCGGCCACGGCGTAACAAAACCACTTTGTCCTCGTAAACGGTCTGATAAATGGGCAATCGCCAAGGCATAACTTTCAGCAGCATTATAGCTGTACAAGGCATCAAAATTTTTGAAAACTAAAAAGGCTGGTCCATTTGTACCGGCAGGCGTCATTAGACCGGCAGGTGTCTGTTCAGACAGGTTACCTTGCAATAAGGTATTTCCATCGGCGCGTAGTACACCTTGATCTATCCAGTAACGCAAAGCTTTCTTATTACGGCGTCCCTCACCTTGTATCTCCAAATTCGCAGGCAATTTAACTTCAAAACCCCACGGCATACCGCTTTGCCAACCTGCTTGTTGCAAGAAATGGGCTGTTGAGGCCAAAGCGTCCGCAGTGCTAGAGACGAGATCGCGTCGACCATCCCCATCAAAATCGACTGCTAGGCGCTCATAGGTCGAAGGCATAAATTGGGTATGGCCAAATGCGCCAGCCCAGGAGCCACGTAACTGCTCTTGCGTGACATCACCTCGCTGTAAAATTCGCATAGCGGTAAAAAACTCACTGCGAAAATAACTTTGACGGCGTCCTTCACAACTCAACGTGCCTAACGCCTGTAACAATGGATACTTACCAGCAATATCACCAAAATTACTTTCTACACCCCAAACAGCGACTACCGTTTCAGGCGCTACACCATAAACCTGTGCCACCTGGTTCAGTACCGCACGGTGCTGTGCCAGTTTTTGCTGCCCTAAAGCTACCCGTTCGTCATCCACCAGACCGGACAGATAATCCCAAATCGGTGTAGAAAATTCCGGTTGATAGTTGAGTTTTTCAATGACTGAATAATCGGGTGTCAGATCACGTGTGTATTGGGCATAACGACTTGGCGCGACCCCTGAGGCCACTGCCTGATCATTCAGCCTTGCCAAACATGCCTGAAAATTATTATTTGTCACGGATGCCGTGCGTGGATTTTCTAATAGATCACTTTGGCTGAGTGTTTTGCCATTCAGGATTAACTCGGCCTGAGCGTGTGTCCAACACAATAATCCTGAAGCACACAAGACTATAAAACGTCTCATCGATTTCACTACATCTTTAAATTCAAATTTACCTTTACCATAACAGGATTTAAGGAGAGTTCAGAGATGAATTGGTAAATTTGAATTTATTTTGCGTTATTTTAAATTCATTTTCTGTTTTTAAATTTAAATAAAGATATCCACAACTACGTTTTTTAAATTCAAAACCAAATTAAGGATAGATTTTGAATTCAAATTAAGGTTTGTAAATTTAAATTAGACAGAAGAACACCTGCCAGATGTGGATAACTCAACCCAACAAGAAAAAGATGAATTTAAACCCTGCTGTTTAAATTCATATTTCAGGTTTAAATTTAAAAATTGAACCATTTAAATTCAAATCTGACTTTTAAATTTAAAAGAGGATTTTAAATTCAAACGAGCCACACATTTTTTGAATTCAAAAAATACTTCCTCGGCACATCAATCATCCAAATACCAAGGTTCACTTGTTATAACAAATGTTTATTTTTTGAACAATAAAGCTGAAAGATCAGCCGACAGATGGCTGAAAAAATAAGAGGCGGCAATCATGCCGAATCTGCAGACAATAAAAAAGCGCTCCCGCTAGAGAACGCTTTTTTAAACAACAGTTGGGAGTTTAGATGCTCATATCTTGAGTCAAAGCCAATGGTTCTGGTAGGATTTTGGCCAATGCACGGCACAAACCTGTTAGCTCAGAACTGTCTACAGGCATCAAAGTAATATGGCCTAACTTACGGCCTTGACGTTCAGTTTTGTTATACAAATGCAAATGGGCACCATTTAAAGCCAATACATCTTCAGACTTCGGATGCTGACCAATGATATTCACCATCACGGTTGGACGAACCACATCTGTTGAGCCAAGTGGCAGGCCAGCTACGGCACGAATGTGGTTTTCAAACTGCGAACAAACAGCACCTTCAATCGACCAGTGACCCGAGTTATGCACACGTGGCGCCATTTCATTGGCATATAAGCCTTTTTCAGTCACAAACAGCTCTAAAGTCAATACACCCACATAATTCAGGTGATTGAGCAGGCGAGTGATGTACTCTTGAGCGAACGGTTGTAAATCCGCACTATTTGGTGCCGGTACAATTGAATGCGACAGAATGCCATTATGGTGGTGGTTTTCTGCCAATGGCCAGGTTTTTACTTCACCATTTTGTCCACGTACCGCAATAATAGAAACTTCACGGGAAAAGTTCACAAAACTTTCAGCTATCAGACTACCTGCAGGGCCAAGCTCTGCCCAAGCCTGATCAATCTGACCCTGAGTGCGCAATACGAACTGGCCTTTGCCATCATAACCGCCTGTCGCAGTTTTTAGCACTAAAGGTAAACCCAGCTCAGTCACGGCGGCATGCAAAGTTTCCAATGAATTTACCGCACGATACGGTGCAACTGGAATTCCGAGCTGATCAAACAGGCTTTTTTCCAGCAATCGATTTTGAGCAGTTGCTAATGCCTGACGCGGTGGATGCAACGTTTTGCTTTGTGTCAAAACATCCACATCAGCTAACAGCGTATTTTCAAATTCCAGACTGAAGACATCCGCGCTAGCCATAAATTCCGCCAAACCATTTTCTGTCTGACTGGAGAAAACTGGACCTAAAGCTGCAGAAGGGCAGTCATTACTCGCTTCATAGAAGGTACATTGAATATTCAGTGGTAATGCAGCTTGCGCCATCATACGACCCAACTGGCCGCCACCAAAAATACCGATGGTTTTATTCATGATGCCAAAACCCTTACTTACATTTGACCCGGAATGTTGTTGTTGGCCACTTTCGCTGTTTGTGCTGCGCGGAAATCGGCCACATTTTTTGCAATTTCGGGACGTGTTAAACCCAAAATCTGCGCTGCCATAATGGCCGCATTGCTCGCACCTGCTGGACCAATCGCCAAGGTTCCTACTGCAATACCAGCAGGCATTTGTACAATTGAAAGCAGAGAATCTACACCATTTAAAATCGAAGATTTCACCGGTACGCCTAGTACAGGCAAATCCGTTTTAGCCGCACACATGCCGGGTAAGTGCGCAGCACCGCCTGCACCAGCAATAATGACCTGAATGCCACGCTCACGGGCTGTTTCAGCATATTCAAACAGACGATCCGGTGTACGGTGTGCTGAAACCACTTCGGCTTCAAACGGGACACCCAACTGTTTGAGCATATTGGCAGTATGTTCAAGAGTTGCCCAATCTGATTGAGAACCCATAATAATTCCGACTAGAGGTTGAGCGTCGCTGACCGCATTCATTGGCAATTCCAAAGGCTATTAGGTAAATGGAAGAAAAATCTCGACTAAAGCCAAGCTTAAATTGGAGAAAGTCGGCTATTATAGCGTGTTTTTAAGCCACGTCCCAAGACTAAGGGGCTTAAGGGCAGAGATAAATACGAGAAAATCCGATAAAACCGGATCATCCGGCTAACACAGCCCAAACCTGATGTTTAGGCATTACGGAAAATAAAATACACACAACCACATAAACATAAAGCCGCCCAGAGATAATCCAGCTTAAACGGCTGTTTAAACAGAAACAGCATAAATGGCACAAATACCAGTAAGGTGACCACTTCCTGGGTGATTTTCATTTCACCGGTCATCCAGCCTTGTTGCGCCAGCAAACGCGTGGCTGGAATCATAAAACAATACTCAAAAAACGCGATACCCCAGCCCATCAGGATGGCTTGCCATAAGGGAGCCTGATGTAAAAATTTAAGGTGTCCATACCAGGCCAGAGTCATAAAACAGTTGGATAGAATTAAAAAACTCAAGGCAATGAGGGTCTGGTTCACAGCAACAGCTTCCTAAATCATACGGGTTAAATGCAGCAAGCCGATGATTATAGACCGAAGCCGGAGGCTCTTCCCATTTGCTATCAGTACACACTTAAAAAAGAGCAGTGCAAACGGGCAGGGGATTTTCTGTAAATTTCGTTCGCTGCGACACAACTCACTCTATCTTTTCAGCCATAGCCTTGCTATCGTTTCTGCCACAATTTTTTATAAATAGCGTGCGTCTACTGATCAAAGGGACGCAACAAAATGAGTAGTGGAGTAGGTAAATAATGCATCTGCATATTTTGGGAATTTGTGGCACTTTTATGGGCTCTTTGGCCTTGCTTGCACGTGAACTGGGCCACACCGTGACCGGCTCGGACCAAAATGTTTACCCTCCAATGTCGACTCAGCTGGAAAATGCAGGGATTGCCTTAATGCAAGGTTATGACCGCAGCCATTTGCAACCTCATCCGGATCTGGTGATCGTTGGTAATGCCATGAAACGCGGTATTGATGCTGTGGAATATATGCTGGATGCCGGCTTACCTTATGTGTCCGGCCCTCAATTCCTGGCTGATCACGTGTTGCAAGGCAAACACGTCCTAGGCGTCGCGGGTACACATGGTAAAACCACCACGACGACCATGCTGGCCTGGGTACTCGATCAGGCCGGTCTCAACCCGGGCTTTCTGATTGGCGGCGTACCACTATGTTTTAGCCAGAGTGCACGTTTGGGCGGAAAATACTTTGTGGTCGAAGCCGATGAATACGATTCGGCATTCTTTGATAAACGTTCCAAATTTGTACATTACCATCCCCGTACCGCAATTCTCAACAACCTGGAATTTGACCACGCCGACATTTTTGATGATCTGGCAGCCATTCAGAAACAATTCCACCACTTGGTACGTACCATTCCAGGCCAAGGCCGTATTATTGCGCCTATTACTGAAACGAATATTGATGAAGTGTTGGCAATGGGTTGCTGGACTCCGGTCGTCCGCACCAGTTTACAGCCTCATCCGCAAGCTGCGCTTTCTGCTGAATTGATTGCGCTGGATGGCAGCCATTTCAAAGTATTGGAGCAGGGCAGTGTACAAGGTGAAGTCTGCTGGAGCATGACGGGTCAGCATAGCGTTGCCAATGCACTTGCCACAATTGCAGCTGCACAGCACATCGGCGTTTCGATTGCACAGGCATGCGAAGCGCTGTCGAATTTCGCAGGCGTTAAGCGTCGTATGGAGCTGTTAGGTACGATTCGGGGTGTCGAGGTATATGATGACTTTGCCCATCATCCAACCGCGATTGAAACCACACTGGATGGTGCACGTAAACGTCTTGGTGAACGCCGTCTATGGGCGATTATTGAACCACGTTCAAATACCATGCGTATGGGTAGCCATAAGGACGGTCTGGCACATTCGGCACGTCTAGCCGATGAAGTAATCTGGTATCAGCCAGAAGGACTGGACTGGGATTTACAGCCCGTTATTGACTCAGCTCCGAATTCTGCACAGGTCAGCCGTTCTTTGGACGAGATTATTCAACGTGTCGTCAATGAAGCACAAGAAGGGGACGCCGTGGTGATTATGTCGAATGGTGGTTTTGGTGGACTCCATCAGAAACTGATCACGGCTTTAAAAGGCTAAAATCAGCTGAGCATTAAGCCCAACTGCTGTTGGGCTTTTTTATGTCTCGATACTTATCGTTAAAAGTTTCACCTCTCAATCCATCACTCAATCCGCTTAATTTTTGAGTGGGAAGAGAATCGATAGAACATCCTGTAGCAGGTTTCATAGACAACATGAACACTTTACGTTAGGCTTTTTTTATAAGTAACAACAAGATTCAGGGATTGCCATGCATATAGTTGAAGATATCTATTTATCCAAAGAAGAAGTCGAATCTTTGCTGTTGGGATTAATCAACGCCCAGCTCGAACCTGAATTTTTAATGCAGGATTTCGTGAAACATCAGGTATTTTCACTGGCGCGATATTTCCAGCAGGATTGTGAGCGCGAGATTGATTTTGCCCAGGTCGCTTGTCCGATCAAGGTACGTGCCCAATATCCGAACCACCGCCTAAAACGGGAATTCCTGGTAGAGTTGCATATGACCACCACACCTTTTTTCACCTATGATCCCGAGCAGAACCAGGTTTCCTATTCTTATATGATGAAGGATTTTTATCTGACCGATATCATTTTCTATGATGCCTATACCGGTGAAAACCTGCAGGCTTGGATGCAAAAGCGCTTTGTTATTCAGCAAGGAGAACGTGAAATCGAGGTTAATTCGCTATCTTGGTATGCAGAATACAATCTGCCTCAAGTCACCCAGAACATGGTGTCCTTGGTACACGAAGAAAGCTTTGACACCGGACTGGATCAAATCGTCAATGAAGTCAATTTACGCCTGCAACAAGCAAAAATCATAAATTAAAACAGACTTGCTGCTCAGCCTAATGGCTGAGCAGACGTTGATAATCCTGTCCTCGATCTGCTCATTTCGCCCAGACATCCGCAAAACTGGCCTCGCGCTGGAACATAACCACTACATAAGAACAAACTGGAATAATCTTGACTTGCTTGTCACGGGCAAATGCAACTGCAGTATCCAATAACTGCCGGGCAACGCCGTGACCACGCATGGAAGGGCACACCCAGGTGTGATCAATCACAAACTGATCCGGACTGCGCCACGCATAGGTGAGTTCGCCTACACGGCGCCCATCACGCTCCATAAAAAACTCACCTTGCTGCTGATTTTCACTGTGCTGAATATCCATGTGATTCACCTATTTTTTTTTGATTAAATCATTCCTTAAACATGCCACATTTTGCGAAAGAATAATGTGGATTTTCATGGTTTTTTCGTCGTGAAAAAAAACGAAAAATTGCATCCTTAAGTAAACTGTGTAATCCTATTCAAATAGTCGGAAATCTAGACAATTTCCCACCCAATTAAAGTTGAACAAGGGGAGTAGCCTCCTCCAAACATTACCGCAACGCGGTAATGTGCCAGATTTCGTCAATACACTTTGCAAAAAGTCGGAATCTGGGCATCCGCAATATTCAGGATGTAGGCAAGACCTTGATCATGTTGATACAGATGTTTAATTCATCTGGCAACAGGTCAAGGTTTTTTTGTACCTGTTTGCCAGAACAGGAGAGTTGATTATGGAATCCATAGGCAATATTTGGCTGTATGTGATTTTTTTCTCGATCGTGGCTGTCATGCTCGTTATTGATTTTATGGGCTTTAAACAGCAGAAGGATCAGCCTGTTTCCATTAAAAAAGCAGCTTGGTGGAGTGCTGCCTGGGTCAGTGTTTCCTTGTTGTTTGCAGGTGGATTGTGGTTTTATCTACAACAGAGTGCCGGTCTTCACATCGCCAATCAAAAAACGCTGGAATTTATGACTGGTTATTTGCTGGAAAAATCGCTGGCGATCGATAACGTTTTTGTCTGGTTGATGATTTTCTCCGCTTTTGCCATTCCACCTGCCTTACAAAGACAGGTACTGCTGTACGGCGTCTTGGGTGCAATCGTGCTGCGAACCATCTTCATTTTTATCGGCGCCTGGATGGTGCAAGAATTCTCCTGGATTCTGTATATCTTCGGAGCTTTCCTGGTCTATACCGGCTTTAAGTTCCTGAAAGGGCAGGAGGAAGACAGCAATATTGAAGATATGAAGCTGTTAAAGTGGCTACGCAAGCATTTACCGATTACGCAGAAACTGCACGGCAACCGCTTTTTTATTCGCGAGCAGGGCAAACTTTGGGTAACCCCTTTGTTTATCGTGCTGATCCTGGTGGAATTCTCTGATGTGATTTTCGCGGTCGATTCGATTCCCGCAATTTTTGCCGTCACCAGCGATCCGTTTATCGTCCTGAGCGCAAACCTGATGGCAATTCTGGGTCTGCGTGCCATGTTCTTCCTGTTGGCAGGTGCAGCGGTAAAAATGCATTATTTACCTTATGGACTCGGCATTATCTTGTTGTTCATCGGCTTTAAGATGCTGATGCTGGATTTGTTCCATGTACCAATCTGGCTATCACTCAGCTTTATCGCGATTGTACTGAGCATTACCGCATATCTGTCACTGCGCCATCACCAACGCAATACACCCGTGCAGTAAACACTGTTCATACCTTATTGCACTGGCGGTTATGAGGTATTTCAAACATGGTGCAACTGTGATTTTTTCTGCCTCGGTTGCACCAATCTCGACAATCACAACGAAAGTAACCGTGTTCCCTATGTGCAAAAACTAAAACTGCATCACAGTTTTTCAACTTTTTTTCTTTACACCATCCTGCAACAGCAAATCTGGCAAATTTTTTGCAACAGTAAAGAAAAAAACCTTAAATTCAGGTGAATCCCAAATGGGTTCACCTGGATTTATTGCTGCGGTTTGGCATTGAAGGGGTGCACTCTCTAAATAAACGCTTTACAAGCTAAAAAAACCAGTTAAATGCCAGACACAGGTAAGACTCAGAGCAAACTGCTTTACTCGATTATCATAAGTAGACCGACCTATCATCCATGGAGAATTTCAGTACTCTATTTTTACTAGGGCAGGGGATGCAATATGGACTTTTTTACATTAAAATTTGACCATTCACTCAAATTATGAGGTGTTGCTGGTCAACACCTTTTTTATTTTGCTTTTTTAGGTATTTCTCCATGACCGTTCCTATGCATGTGATGATTTCTGCTGAGCAGATTCAAGCGAAAGTCCAAGAACTCGGTCAGCAAATTGATGCTCACTATGCGCATAGTGATAAAGATTTGGTGCTGATCGGACTGTTACGTGGCTCTGTCATTTTTATGGCGGACTTGTGCCGTAGCATCCAAAAACCGCATGAACTCGACTTTATGACGGTTTCAAGCTATGGCAGCGGTACCGTTTCTAGCCGTGATGTAAAAATCCTGAAAGATCTTGATGGGGAAATTCGCGGTAAAGATGTTTTGGTCGTGGAGGATATTATCGACTCTGGGAATACCTTAAGCAAAGTATTGGAAATTTTGCAGACACGCCAACCCAACTCGATTGAACTGTGTACCCTAATCAGTAAACCGTCACGCCGTGAAATCCATTTACCAGTACGCTTTCTCGGCTTTGAAGTGGAAGACAAGTTTATCGTGGGTTATGGCTTGGATTACGACCAGAAATATCGTCACTTACCCTTTATCGGTGAAATTGGTTTGTAAAATATTTCAGAAGAAGTGGCCAAATGGCCACTTTTTTTATACAGATCTTGTACAGCTAAGCGAGATTGCCACAAAAACCCAACAGCTTCGCCCTGATGCTCACTTGGCTATTGAGCTGACCTCCCGCATGATAAAAGCACACCCCCAATAAGAAGAGAACAAGAAGGAGATTTCTAATGTGGTCATTGATTGTTGCGATTGTGGTGGGTTTTGTTGCCGGTTTAGTGGCGCGTGCCTTGCACCCTGGAGATGATAAAGCCGGCTTTTTAATGACGACCCTGCTCGGGATTGGCGGTTCACTGCTAGCAACTTATACTGGACGTGCACTCGGTTGGTATGATGCCAACTCTGCCGCAGGCTTTATTGCCTCAGTGATCGGTGCCGTGATTATCCTACTGATTTATAATTTGATCAGCAATCGTCGCCGGGTTTAAAACTCCTATAAAAAAAGCACCCGCAGGTGCTTTTTTCACGCGATGAATCACAGATTAAATTCTTTCCATATCTGTTCAATCTGTTCAGCAGGGTAGGCACCCGTCAGTTTAAAACCATTAGACAGGATCAGGGTTGGCGTACCTTCTACCCCTAAACGTTCACCCAGCTTGAGGTTCTGCTCTAAAGGCGTGCTACAGCTGGCTGAGGCACTCGGCGTGATATTTTTTTGCAGCAAGTTGCTCCAGGCCTGGCTTGGATTTTTATCACACCACACCTGTTTAGACACCGTCATGGACTGTGGTTTTAATGGGTAAATAAAAGTATAAATCGTGACATCCGTCAGTTTGGCTAACTCCGCCTCAAGACGTTTACAATATGGGCAATTTGGGTCAGAAAAGACCGCTAACTGGCGTTTCCCAGTGCCTCGTACGGTTTTGATGGCATTTTTCAGCGGTAAGCTTTTCCAGTCCACCTGGTTTTGTTGCAAGACCAAATCACGGGTCAGATTCTTTTGATCTTTCAAACGAATCATGGATCCGGCTAGCAGATATTGCCCCGATTCATCGAGATACACCACCTGATCTTCAAACGTGGCGCTATACAATCCAGGCATCTCGGTTTTTTGTAGGTTTTCAATTTTTAAAGCGGGATATTGCTGCTGCAATTTGACTTTTAAGCTGGTGACATCCGCAAAAGTACTGTGAGTCGTGAGCATCAATGTCACTGCAAGCAGAGCGAGTTTTTTCATCATTTCAGTTCAAGTCTGGTCAATCCTAACGCTCGATTCTACGCAGAAACCCAGAGCTGAGTCAGTGAAATTTGCCAATTTACAACCAAAATTTTCCGTAACTCAGCCCAGCGGGTTTCACGTGGAACATCAAACAAGCGCTGAACGATTGATTTCGACTGAAATATGCACCAGTTCTTCATGAATGGAGAGTGCTTGACGGACCTGATCAGCATCTAAAGCTGCCTGCGTATCTAAGGCCAAAATACAGGAAAATTTGCCCTTACCGACTTTCCAGACATGCAGATCGGTAATCTCAACAGTACAGGGTAGCTGATCAATGACTTCACGGATTTCAGCAATCACCGGATGATCCATTTCAGCATCCAGCAAGGTCTTGCCGGTTTCTTGCATTAAACCGATGGCCCATTTACCCACCAGCAAGGATCCAACAACCCCGAGCAAGGCATCTAAAAAGTCCCAACCAAAGTATTTCCCGGCAAACAGGGCAATAATCGCGAAAATTGAAGTCACCGCATCAGCCACCACGTGCAGAAAAGCGGCTTTCTGGTTGAGATCATGTTCACCGTGCTCATGATGGTGATGGTGATGGTGATGGTGATGGTGATGGTGATGGTGATGGTGATGGTGATGGTGATGGTGGCCATCATCATGCAACAACCAGGCACAAATCAAGTTAATCAGCAGACCAATGATTGCAATGGAAATTGCTTCATTGTATTGAATACTCACAGGATGCAATAAACGGTCAATGGACTGAAAAGCCATAAAAAAGGCCACCACCAACAGCAAGATTGCACTGCTATAGCCGGCAAGAATCTCGATTTTCCAGGTACCAAAACTAAAACGTGCATCATTGGCATAATGACGTGCAGCATGATAGGCAAAATAAGCCAGGCCCAATGCCAGCATATGCGAACTCATATGCCAGCCATCCGCCAAAAGTGCCATTGAGTTAAAGATCCATCCCCCTAAGACTTCTACCACCATCATCGTGGCGGTTAGAATAGTGGCGATGAGAATACGTTTCTGTGCAAGGGGGTTGCCTTCATCAAAACGGTGATGGTGACGGCGGGATAAACTGGAATGTTGCATAAACAGGTTATGTAAAAATACTCCCCCATAGTATATTTGTTTTTGGAGTAAAAAGTTGAGCCACATTTATCAGGACAAGAAAATTTTAAACCGTATCAAGCGTCTGCAAGGTCAGCTCAAAGCGCTGGAACAAGCTGTACAACAGCCGGAAACCACCTGTATTGAAGTATTACAGCAAGTCGCCGCAGCCAAGGGAGCGATGGGTGGTTTAATGAATGAACTGATCGAATCCCATCTGCGCCAGCACGTGATTACCGATGAAACAGCGATCAACGAAGAGGAATTGGCGAGCTTTTTGGCCATTCTGAAGCGTTATAACTAAACTTCATCTGTTCTAATGAATGGAATTGACGTATCTATTGCATCGGCATAGGCTAGTCTTATTACTCTTATTTTCTAGCCAACACTCGCCTGCTTTATGGTGGCGGGTTGAATGTTGATGATCCATGATGAAAAATAATTCCTGGCGACCGTTTTTGCTGGTCAGCCTCGCACTGTGTATTGGAACACTCGGGACAGCACTGGCTAGCCCACTCTATCCCATTTATCAAGAACTTTGGCACTTACTACCGAGCCATATTACCTATATCTTTGTCGCCTATATGTTTGGCTGTCTAGCCACACTGTTATTTTTAGGCAGAACCAGCAATAGTATTGGCTATTTGCGCAGCCTACAGATCGGTTTGGTCTTTGTCATTCTCGGCTTGATTTTGTCGGCATGGGCCTCAACTGCCTACACTCTCGCGATTGGACGTTTTATTATCGGGATCGCCTCTGGTTTGATCAGTACCTCAGCCATGCTGGGATTAATCTACACCATTCCCGAACAGCATAAATCTAATGCTGCCCAATTCAGTTCGATCATTACCGTTTTGGGTTTTGGTTTGGGACCACTCGTGGGTGGCCTGATTGCCGAATTTTCAGCACAACCACTGATCACGCCGTATTTGCCGATCATTGTGATTGCCGTGTTATCCCTGTTTAGTCTGTTTTCCTTAAAAATCCCACGTTTTGAAACACAACCGTTTTCAGCTGCACCCCATCTGGAACTACCAGAAAAGTCCTATCACGCAGCTTTCTTTATTGCTGGGCTAACCGCTTTTACCGCTTTTGGGACATTCAGCCTGTTTGCCTCTTTAGCGGCCTCTTTTGTACAGGAAATTATCCCTTGGCATGGCCCCCTAGTGAGTGGCAGCGCCATTTCCAGTATCTTGTTTATCTCTGCTGCGGTGCAGTTCTACGCTAAATCCATGTCTCCCAAGCGAAGTATTCAAATTGGTTTGGGCGCGTTGCTGGTCAGTTTTGTTTTGCTGGGCCTGTGCATGACGCTACACTGGAGTTGGCTGTTCTTTGTGAGTGACATTTTAGTCGGTATTGGGCATGGTTTAGGGCTGTTGGGTGCGTTTGGTTTGATCCATCAGATGACACACACGCAGAATCGGGCCGCTGTGATGTCAACGTATCTATTTGTAGGATATCTCGGCACGATTGTGCCGATTATTGCGGTAGGCTATTTGGCAGACCATTTTGGCCTAATAACTGGCGTATTAGGTTTCTGCCTAGCTATTGGGCTGTTATGCCTACTATTGCTGATATGGCAAAAGAAGAGCCTTAAGATCTAAGGCTCTTTTTGAAGATCTAAACCATTGCGATTAACCGTAAAGTAAAGCAATTTTAACCTCCTTTCTCATCTATGTCCTCCTGCGTGAAAAAGGAATGAGAAAAGCAATAGTGCTGATTATAATCTATGGTGGATTGCTTCACGATATGCTTCCGAGGTTACCCGCGCATCGCATTAAAAGCATGACGCCACTGCCAGAATATGGGTTTAATCAGCAAAATTTGTAAGTTACTGTATCCATATAATGCTATTTGTTATGAAATTTATGCATTGTGGTACAGTGAGCTGACTTGAGGATAGCGTATTGAGCCTGCTCCCATTAAACTCATCAAATAACGTATAAAAATTCAAAAATAGTTACTCTCATCCCATTTTTAAGTTATCTGGCCCATCTGTCATCTCAGTGAAGGTCAACACGAGGAGAAATTTATGCAATCTCGTGTCAATGAAGCGATCCAGACGCACTATACACGTACAGACTTAGGCGAAATCATTCTGTCAGCACTGGAAAGAGCAGGCAAGGACGTGAATCACCTCACACCCGAAGATTTAGCCCCCATTGACGAGTTTCATATCCGAGGACGGGCAGCGACCCTTGAGCTTGCTCAGGCCGCAGGACTTGATTCAACAAAGTGCGTACTTGATGTCGGTAGCGGTGTTGGCGGGACCTCACGTTGTCTTGCGCAGCAATTTGGCTGTCACGTCACCGGCATCGACCTCACAGAGGAATACTGCCGCGCTGCTGCAATGCTCTCATCCAGAATCGGCCTTGCACACCTGACTGAATTTCGTCAAGGCGATGCAACCCAGCTGCCATTTCCCGATCAGACATTCGATGTGGTCTGGACGGAGCATGTGGCCATGAATATCCAGGACAAAGCTCAGCTATATCACGAGATGTACCGGGTTCTAAAACCGGGCGGCACACTGGCAATTTACGATGTCCTTGCCGGTCCATCTGGTCCAGTGCTCTTTCCCGTACCGTGGGCACGTACACCGGATACCAGCTTCCTTGTGCAACCCGATGAGCTGCGCAAACTGCTTGAGGAAACCGGATTCACGATTACTGACTGGTCGGATACAACTGAACGTGCACGTACATGGTTTGTATCTCTGGCCGAAAAAATCCAAAAGGAAGGTTTACCATCTATTGGATTCCATATCCTCATGGGTGCAGATTTTAAAGTGATGGCACAGAATCAGGGACGAAACCTGCAAGAAGGGCGGATCGTTCTTGCACAAATTGTTGCGAGAAAATAGAGGTCCAGATTTTGACTATTTTCCGATACAGAACGATCCAAAAATCTTACCCAATAAATCATCTGCACTGAATTCACCGGTAATTTCAGCAAGTGCATTTTGTGCCAAACGCAAAGATTCCGCGACCAGCTCACCGGCATGATAAATCACCAGTTGTTCACGTGCTTCAGCCAGATAGGCTTGGGTGCGCTTCATCGCGTCCAAATGGCGGGTTCGAGCGATAAAGGTATCTTCTTCAGGGTGGAAGCCTGCATGCGCTGTAATCGCATCAATCAGGCCTTGTACACCCATCTCTTGCTTGGCCGACACAGTAATATGACGAAAACCTTGATAATCGCTGATCTGTGGCATTTTTGCGGTCAAATCACACTTATTACCGATCAGTATTAAACGACGAGGTTCTAAATGCTCAGCAAAATAACTCTGGGCCAGCTGGAGTGGATCATCATTTTGGCTGAGGTCATACACCAAAAGTAATAAATCGGCCTGTTCAATTTCCTTGATGGCACGGCGAATCCCTTCTTTTTCCACCACATCACCAGTTTCACGCAAGCCAGCGGTATCGGTCAGGGTAATCGGCAAACCATTCAGGGTGATTTTTTCATGTAGTACATCACGCGTAGTGCCCGCAATATCAGTCACAATTGCACGATCAATGCCCGCCAAGGCATTCAGCAAGCTGGATTTACCCGCATTCGGCTTACCTGCAATTACCACCTGTAAACCTTCACGCAATAACTGGCCTTGACGAGCCGATTGCTGTACTGCCTGTACCGAGTCCGTGACATCGTCGAGCAGATTCAGAATTTTGCCATCCGCCAGAAAATCGATTTCTTCTTCAGGAAAATCAATCGCAGCTTCCACATGCAAACGCAAATGGATCAATTTTTCCAATACGGTATTAATTTTGCTGGAAAAAGCGCCTTGTAAAGAACGCACCGCTGAACGCGCCGCAGCTTGTGACGTAGCATCAATCAGATCGGCAATCGCTTCCGCCTGAACCAGATCCAGCTTGCCATTTTCAAAGGCCCGCATGGAAAATTCACCCGCTTTGGCGGCCATAGCACCCAGTTCAAACAGACGTGCCAACAAGGCATTTTGAATCACTGGACCACCGTGGCCTTGCAATTCCACCACATCTTCACCGGTAAAAGAATGCGGATTAGGAAAACACAGTACCAAACCTTCATCCATTACCTGACCGTCTGCATCATAAAACTGGCGAAAACCAGCCATACGGGCTTTCGGCAAGTCCTGCTGGGTCAGGGCTTGAGCAATCGCATAGGCTTTTGCACCCGACAAGCGGATAACACCGACACCACCGCGGCCGGGTGGGGTTGCAATGGCAGCAATAGTGGTTCGGTTTTGCATAAAATTCACCTAAATGTCGCAAAAAATCGGCAAAGAAAAATCCGCCTAAGAGTACCATCTTAAGCGGATTTATTCAGCTGTTCACAACAGGTTGTGAATTAAGCAACTTCTTCTTTTTTCAAACGCTCTTTTTCAACGCTCTGTTTGATAAACCACTGCTGGGTAATAGTCAGCAAGTTGTTGACGATCCAGTACAGTACCAAACCTGCTGGGAAGAACAGCAAGAATACGGTAAACACGATCGGCATGAGCTTGAATACTTTAGCTTGCATCGGATCAGCAGGCTGCGGGTTCAACATTTGCTGAACATACATGGTCACACCCATGATCAACGGCAAGATAAACCATGGATCCATCGCAGACAAATCCTGAATCCAGCCTAACCAAGGTGCATGACGCAACTCAACACTTTCCATCAACACCCAGTACAAAGCCAAGAAAATCGGCATCTGCATTAGCAGTGGTAGACAGCCGGAAAGTGGATTCACCTGTTCACGCTTATAAAGCGCCATCATTTCTTGCGAGAAGCGCATACGGTCTTCACCGAATTCTTCTTTCATGCGCTGCATTTCAGGCGCAATCACACGCATTTTCGCCATAGAACGATAGCTCTTAGACGATAATGGCCAGAGAATCAGTTTCACCACGACAGTCAACAGAATGATTGACCAGCCCCAGTTCCCAATAATGTTGTGGAAGAACTGCAAACCGATAAACAATAACTTGGCAATCGGCCATAACCAGCCGTAATCCACGGTCTGGTTCAAACCAGCAGCTAGATCTTTCAACTCAGACTGAATTTTTGGACCTGAATAGAAGGTTGCATCCAGTTCAGCCACTGTACCTGCTGGCACGTTCACGGTCGGCGAGCTAAAACTGATGATATTCATATGATCAGCGGACTGACGTGACTCAAGCTTCGCAGTATATGGCTGTCCTTCAGCTTGGGTCAGTTTTAGATTACCCGGAATCCATGCACTCACAAAATAGTGTTGCACAACCGCAATCCAAGCATTTTTCGCTTCAACGTTGAGTTTTTCATCAGTGAAATTAGCGAATTTCAGCTTGTTATATTGCTCATCTGGTGTACCCCAAGCGCCACCGAGGAATGTACCCAAGGTAAAGATCCCTTGTGAGGACTTACCCGGGTCTTCCGAATTGTCACGCTTGATCTGACCAAACATCTGACCTTGCCAGTTTTGTGCAGAACGGTTAATTACCTTGTGGCTTACCACAATCGGATATTCACCCTGCTTGAAACTGAACGTCTTGATGATTTCAACGCCATCCGCTGTCTTGTAGACCATTGGAACCGTTAAAGTCTTATTTTTCGCATCGGCCAAGCTATATTGTGTTTTTTCAACTACATAAAGTGGTCGACCAGCACGGTTACTGTCTGGACCATTCAGACCAATCAGACCAGATTGCGCCACATACGTCCGTTTAGCATCGCTCTCCAGCATTACGAAAGGCTGGTTGCTGTTTTTATCCTTGTCATGATTGAGTAATTCAATACGAACAATATCACCACCTTTTGGATTGATCCAAAGATGATAAAGGTCAGTCTGTACTGAAATAAGCTGTTGACTTACAGGTGCTGTGCTACCCGTTGCTTGCTGTACAGCAACATTTGCTTGCGGAACATCAGATGTTGCTGATGCCGTCTGGCCATTTGGCAAATCTGCAGATACTTCATGTGAAACTGCCGCGACAGCCGGTTGCTGTGCTGGAGTTTCTACATGACCATAATCTTTTTGCCACGCCAAAATGAGCAAATATGCGACGACAAACATGGCCCCGAGAATGGCAATCCTGGCCCATTGTTGCATATCAATTACCCCAAATGGTTAGAGTGATTTTGGTTCAATAAACGATCACGAAAGGGTACAGCAACGTGACGCGTTTGAGAATCTATTTGCTGAAAAGAAATAAAACGAATTGCCTTAGGGGGCACAGGATCATAACCAGAACCACCCCACGGATGACAGCGACAGAGACGTTTACCGGCCAGCCACGAACCCTGCAGCGCACCATGAATATGAATGGCTTCTAATGCATATTGTGAACAAGTCGGGATATAACGACAACGTGGTCCGAGTAATGGACTAATCGCGATTTGATAGAAACGTATCAACCAATGCAGTAAACGCGTCATTGGTGATCTCTACTGTTGTGGGGAGAGAACAGCTGTTTTTTGATGCTTTTTGGCCAGGCGTTGTAACTTTTGCCAAGCAAATTCTAATTGCTGGTGCAATTCTGCATTAGGTACTGCTTCAATACCCACCTTAGGCATCACCACAATATCTAACAAATCCAATTGCTGCTGATGCAAGCGAAAACTTTCGCGAGCAAGACGTTTTACTCGATTTCTTTCATGTGCACGGCGTACTTTTTTCTTGGCAACAACAATACCCAAACGGCTTTTAGGCTGTTCGGTTGGTTTTGCCAAAAATAAGAAATGGGGTTGATGCACTTTAAAAAGCGCACCATCAAACACACTTTTATAATCTGCAGCACAGCGTATGCGAACCTCTGTGCTGAAGCTATAAAGTGTCATGACACCCATAAGCCGGGCAGCTAACTGAAATTAAACAGTTAAGCTGTGACGACCTTTTGCACGACGACGAGCTAATACTTGACGACCAGCTTTAGTAGCCATACGAGCACGGAAACCATGAACACGCTTACGCTTTAATTCAGATGGTTGGAATGTACGTTTCATATCGAAACTCCAAAAATGATCTTTCTATAAAGGTTCGCGATTGTATTGTGCATTGTTTACGCTGTCAATGAAAACACGGTTTTGTTACGTATTTCTGTTAAATTTTTTATGTATAGAGATCCTTGTCTAGAATTGAGTTAAATGACGTCAGATGACTTACCCACACACTAACTTATTCATTTCTAAAAAATCACTTGATTTGTGAATAGTTTTATCCACAATAGATAGTGTTAGTTAAATTTATTTTTACTTTGTTCCGAGAGTTTAAATTTAAATTCATTTCATATTTAAGTTATCCACAAACAGATATGCTCTTATAAATAAATTCAAATTTATAAATTTAAATTTATTACTATTAGGATGCGTTTTTTGTGTGGAAAAGCTATTTTTAAATTTAAAAAACATCTACCTATATTGTGGATAACCGTGTTTTTATTTTTTTGATAGATTGTGGATAAGTTTATGTTATATTTTATCCACAGGTTGCGGATAAACTTATCCACACAGCGTTTAAATTTAAATTTATTTGTGATTGGTTTGTTTTTTAGTCGAAATCACTTTAATTCATCATGACAGATGTGGATAACTTGGTTAGAATGGCGACCCCTTCTATGGGGTGGTCGCTTTTTTAAATTTAAATAATCACATAAACAGGGGTTTCACATGCTTTGGACGGACTGCTTAACTCGCTTGCGACAAGAGCTCTCTGATAATGTCTTTGCGATGTGGATTCGTCCTCTGGTTGCTGAAGAACTTGAAGATACTTTAAGACTCTATGCGCCAAATCCTTATTGGACGCGCTATATTCAAGAACATCATCTGGAACTGATTACGATTTTGGCTGAACAGCTTTCTGAAGGCCGTATCCGCCATGTAGAAATCTTGGTTGATTCACGTCCGGGTGCTATTTTGTCGGCTTCAGAACAACCTGCCACGACTACAGCAGCTTTGGAAACCGCTGCACCTGCTCCAGTTGTGGTACCTAAAGTCAAAAAAGACAAAGAAGTGGACATCGCAGGAAATAAAATCAATAAAAAACGTTTATTGAATCCACTTTTTACTTTTTCTCTCTTTGTTGAAGGCCGTTCTAACCAGATGGCTGCGGAAACCTGCCGTAAAGTTTTAACCCAGCTGGGGGCTTCACAACATAATCCTTTGTTTTTATATGGTCCGACCGGTTTGGGTAAAACCCACTTGATGCAGGCTGTTGGTAATGCTTTATTACAGGCAAAACCGAATGCACGCGTCATGTATATGACCGCTGAAAGCTTTGTACAGGATTTTGTCAGTTCTTTGCAAAAGGGCAAGGTTGAAGAATTTAAGAAAAATTGCCGTTCTCTAGATTTGTTACTCGTTGATGATATTCATCTCTTGGCTGGTAAAGAGGCGAGTCTGGTTGAATTCTTTTATACCTTTAATGCCTTGCTGGATGAATCTAAGCAGATTATTTTAACTTCAGATCGTTATCCAAAAGAATTGACGGAACTGGATCCTCGTTTGGTTTCACGTTTCTCTTGGGGCTTATCCGTGGGTGTTGAACCCCCAGATATTGAAACGCGTATTGAAATCTTGTTGAAAAAGGCTGAAAGCAACGGTATCGATTTGCCGCGTAACTGTGCATTATTTATTGCTCAGCAAGTTGTTGCGAATGTGCGCGAACTGGAAGGGGCACTCAATAAGGTGGTCGCGATTTCCCGTTTTAAGGGTACACCGATTGACCTGGATGTCGTCCGTGAATCTCTTAAAGATGTTTTGGCGATTCGTGCACGAACCATTAGTGTGGAAAATATCCAGCGAGTCGTTAGTGAGTATTTTCGAATTCCACATAAAGAACTGGTCGGTCCCAAACGGACCCGAATTTATGCACGTCCCCGCCAATTAGCAATGGGGCTTGCACGTGAATTAACGGGCGATAGTTTTCCTGAAATTGGTATGGCATTTGGTGGTCGCGATCACAGTACCGTGATGCATGCCTGTGAGAAAGTTCAAAGTCTGCGTGAAGAAGATCCGATCTTTAACGAAGACTACAAAAATCTACTCAGATTATTGCAAAGTTAATGCGCTGATGATTCAAAAAAGCCGCCTTGCAAAGCGGCTTTTGTTATCGCATAGTACACAGCTAAAAACACAATCAATACCCGTCTTCAGTTTTAGAGGAATGAATCGTGCGTTTGAAAATCGCGAAAGAAAGCTTACTGAATGTACTGTCTCATGTTGTAGGGGCAGTCGAGCGTCGTCATACCTTAAACATCCTTTCAAACGTCAAGATTCAAGTGACTACACAAGCCCTCACCATTACCGGTTCTGACCTGGAAGTCGAGTTGGTGGCGAGTACTACGCTGGCCGAAGGGGCGTGTTTGCAATCTGGTGAAACCACGGTGCCTGCCCGTAAACTGGTGGATATCTGTAAATCTTTGCCAAGTGCAGCTTTGATTGACCTGCAAATTACCGAAGATCAACGCTGTATCTTGAAATCAGGGAATAGTCGTTTTGTGTTGGGGACTTTACCTGCTGAAGACTATCCGTTGTTATCGACTGAAAACAGTCAAGGCACTCAGGTTCAGGTCACACAGCGTGAACTGAAACGTTTATTTGAAAAAACTTCTTTTGCCATGGCTGTGCAGGATGTGCGTTTCTACCTGACCGGAACGCTGCTCGAAATTGACCAAAACCAATTACGTGCTGTCACCACCGATGGTCACCGTTTGGCGTTGTGTGAAACAGCCGCAACTTCGAACACTGAACAGTTGGTACAGGCGATTGTTCCACGTAAAGCAGTGGGGGAGTTGCAGCGCTTGCTGAGTATTGAAGATGAGCAATTGGCGTTGCTGATTGGTCGCGAGTTATTGAACGTCAATATCCGGATTGCGAGCCGTGATAAAGAGCAAGCGGACATTGCTGTACGTTTCACAACTAAACTCATTGACGGGAAATTCCCAGACTATCGCCGTGTCATTCCGCGGGGTGGGGATAAGCATGTGATGATTGCACATGATGTATTCAAGCAATCCTTGCAACGTGTGGCGATCTTGAGTAATGAAAAATTACGCGGGGTTTTCCTGAATTTTAATCAGGATTCATTGCAATTGCGTGCCAATAACCCTGAACAGGATGAAGCGATTGAAGATTTGGCGATCCAGTACAGTAATGCGCCGTTAGAGATGTCATTTAATGCGCAATACTTGCTTGATGTTCTGGGTGTGCTAGATGGTGATGACGTTATGATGAGTATGACTGAAGCCAACCAGTCTGTTCTGGTTCAGGATCCGGCACATCAGGATCAGACCTATGTGGTTATGCCGATGCGTGTTTAAGTCTTAACAGTTCTCATGCATATCACGCGTTTAAATATAGAGCGTGTTCGAAATCTGACGGCGGTTGCTCTCCACGGATTGCAGCCGTTTAATGTCTTTTATGGCGCCAATGGTTCGGGTAAAACCTCTATTCTTGAGTCGATTCACCTGCTAGCGACCGGGCGTTCTTTTCGCACCCATATTCCGAAAAACTACATCCAGCAGCATGCGAGTGATGCGATTGTCTTTGCCCAGTCAGCCACTGAAAAAATGGGCATGCAAAAGTTCCAGAGTGGGGAACAACTGATTAAGGTAAATGGGGACACAGTCGCTACACAAGGACAGCTTGCTCGACTTTTGCCGCTACAACATATTGATCCGCAAAGTACCGATATTATCGATCATGGCGCCAAGCCTCGCCGCCAACTGTTGGATTGGTTGATGTTCCACGTGGAACCGGATTTTTATCATGCCTGGCAATATTACTCACGGGCCTTAAAACAGCGTAATTCCTTGTTAAAGTCACAGCGTCATTTAACGCTGGCTGAGCTTGAACCGTGGAACAAAATGCTCGGTGACTACGGTGAAATGTTGCATTCACAGCGTTTGAGTATTGTTGAGCAATGGCAGCGGTATTTTTTAGCGGATTTGCAGCAATTGTTGCCGGATTTAGTGGTCGAAATGGACTACTCACCTGGCTTTCATGCCGAGTTGGGATTGGTGCATGATCTCACGACCCATCATCAAAAAGATGTGGAACGGCGTTATACCGAGTATGGCCCACATCGTGCAGATTTAAGGTTGAAAACCCCCTTAGGCAATGCGGATGACGTGCTTTCGCGGGGGCAAAAAAAGTTATTAATTATGGCGTTGAAACTGTCACAGATTGCAATGTTACATGCGAGCAATAAGGAAACTGTGGTATTATTAGATGATTTGACGGCAGAATTAGATTTAACCGCACAACAACGTTTAATTGAGCGATTAAGCCAGCTCGGTAGCCAGGTTTTTCTGACTACTTTGGATCAGCAATCGGTACAACACCATTTAAGTGATCTTTCTATTTCCTATCAATTATTCAATGTTGAACACGGTCAAGTCCACGCTGTTTCACAGTGATTTACCCATTTTTGGGATAGACCTATTTTTACACTAGGGAGCAACCATGAGTTCAGAGTCGCAATCTGCATCTCCAACAGAACAAATCAATGAAAAGGCTTATGATTCCTCTAGTATCAAGGTATTACGTGGCCTAGATGCAGTCCGTAAACGTCCCGGTATGTATATTGGCGATACTGACGACGGTACTGGCTTGCACCACATGGTGTTTGAGGTCGTGGATAATGCGATTGATGAAGCTTTGGCTGGCCACTGTGATGAAATTCTAGTCACGATTCATGAAGATGAATCTGTGAGTGTTTCTGATAATGGACGTGGCATTCCAACCGATATTCACCCAGAAGAAGGTGTCTCGGCTGCTGAGGTAATTCTGACCATCCTACATGCGGGTGGTAAATTTGATGATAACAGCTATAAAGTTTCCGGTGGTTTGCACGGCGTGGGTGTTTCGGTTGTGAATGCACTGTCGAGCAAGTTGTTGCTCAACATCCGTCGTGCTGGCCATATTTATGAGCAGGAATATCATCACGGCGATCCGCAGTATCCATTACGTGAAATTGGCACAACTGAAGAAACAGGGACCACGGTTCGTTTTTACCCGAGTCCTGAAACGTTTAGCCAAACGATTTTTAATGTTGATATCTTGGCCCGCCGTCTGCGTGAATTGTCTTTCCTGAATGCTGGTGTGCGCATTGTTTTGCGTGATGAGCGCATTAACCTAGAACATGTGTATGCTTATGAAGGTGGTTTGTCCGAGTTTGTAAAATACATTAACGAAGGCAAAAACCATCTGAACGATATCTTTCACTTCACCACTCAGGCTGAAAATGGGATCGCAGTAGAAGTGGCGTTGCAATGGAATGATACCTATCAGGAAAATGTACGTTGCTTTACCAACAACATTCCACAAAAAGATGGTGGAACGCATCTGGCCGGTTTCCGTGCCGCACTGACGCGTGGTTTAAATAACTATCTAGAAAGCGAAAATATTCTTAAAAAAGAAAAAGTCGCGGTGAGCGGTGATGATGCCCGTGAAGGTTTGACCGCAATTATTTCTGTGAAAGTGCCAGATCCAAAATTCTCTTCACAAACCAAAGAGAAATTGGTGTCGAGTGAAGTAAAACCGGCGGTTGAACAGGCCATGAACAAGGCATTCTCAGAATACCTGCTGGAAAATCCGCAAGCGGCGAAATCGATTGCTGGAAAGATTATTGATGCGGCACGTGCGCGTGATGCGGCACGTAGAGCCCGTGAAATGACCCGCCGTAAGAGTGCGCTGGATATTGCCGGTTTGCCAGGCAAGTTAGCGGACTGTCAGGAAAAAGACCCAGCGTTGTCCGAATTGTATCTGGTCGAGGGTGATTCTGCGGGTGGTTCAGCCAAGCAGGGCCGTAACCGTAAAATGCAGGCGATTCTGCCACTCAAAGGTAAAATTCTAAACGTGGAACGTGCACGCTTTGACAAGATGATTTCATCGGCAGAAGTCGGCACGTTGATTACGGCATTGGGTTGTGGTATTGGCCGTGAAGAATACAATCCGGACAAATTGCGTTATCACAAAATCATCATCATGACCGATGCGGACGTGGATGGTTCACACATCCGGACTTTATTGTTGACCTTCTTCTTCCGCCAAATGCCAGAGTTGGTGGAACGTGGTCATATTTATATTGCTCAGCCACCCTTGTATAAGCTGAAAAAAGGCAAACAGGAACAGTACATCAAAGACAATGATGCGCTAGAAACTTTCCTGATTTCCAACGCGATTGATGAACTCAGCCTGCATGTCAGCGCTAATGCGCCTGCGATCAGCGGCGAAGCCTTGTCGAAAGTGATTGCCGATTATCAATTGTCACAGAAGAGCTTGCAGCGTCTAACCCAGCGTTATCCGGCGAGCTTGTTGGATGCTTTGTTAGAGCTTGAACCGTTTAAAGCGGAACAGAATCAGGATCAAGCCTATGTTGAGCAGTGGGCAGAGCAGTTACGTGCTGCCATTGAACGTTTACAGCCAAGTTTGCGTCCTGAAATTTCACTCGAGTCATTTGCTCGTGAGCAGAATGGTGTGATGACTACGCATTACTGGCCACGTGTCACGTTGTATGTGCATAACTTGCCACATCAGTATTTGCTGGATGTGACGCTGTTTAACTCAGGCGAATATGGCCGTTTGTTGAAAAATGCCAAGAGCTGGTTCAAGTTGATTGAAGAAGGGGCGTATTTGCAAAAAGGCGAGCGCCGTATTCTGGTCAGCAACTTCCATCAAGTCTGGCAGCATATCTTGCAAGATTCACGTCGTGGCATGATGATCCAGCGCTATAAAGGTTTGGGTGAGATGAATGCGGAACAACTTTGGGAAACCACTATGGATCCAGAGAACCGCAACATGCTGCAAGTCACCATTGATGATGCGATTGAAGCAGACCGTATGTTCTCCTGCCTGATGGGGGATGATGTAGAACCACGCCGTGCGTTTATTGAAGAAAATGCATTGAATGCAGATATTGATGCTTAATAGGGAAAAGAAGTTTATGCGTCGTACATTTGGATCAGCATTGGTGTTATCGGGATTATTGGCACTCAGTCAGGGTGTCTGGGCATCCGGTGATCTTGAAATGGATATGAAACGACTGGCCAAAAGCACGATGGCTTTTGCGGAAGCGAAAGATGCGGCACAGGCCAAGAAGCAACTGCTGATTATGCGAAAAGCGACAGTGGCTTCGAAAAAGTCGCGTCCACATAAACTAGAACGTTTACCAGCAGAGCATGAGCAGGTCAAAAGCTACCAACAGGGGCTTGACCTGTTAATTACCGAAATTGACAAACTCATCGTTTTAGTTGATCAGGGTAAATTGGAACAGGCTCAATCTCAAGGGATGAGCCTGGTCAAAATTCGCAATGAATATCATAAGAAATTCCGCTAATTGCGAGATTGTCTTGCAGGAGTGAAAACAAAAAAAGCCGGATCAGGGATTCGGCTTTTTTGTTTTGTGGCGGTTATTCAAAAGAACTTTCCAGCTCTTCTAGTTCCATCATCAATTCCAGCATTTGTTCTTCATACTGTTCCAATTGAGTTTTGAGATCGGTTTGCTCATTCATCAATTGCATCAGGTCATTTTTGCGGTTGGCTTCATAGAGGGTAGTATCTGCCAGCAGTTGTTCAATTTCAGCTAGACGTGGTTGCAGCTTTTCCATCTGCGCTTCACATTTTTCAATGTTTTTGCGAATTGGACGGGTTTGTTCACGACGTCGTGCCGCTTCTTTACGCTGTGCTTCTTTGTCAGTTTTAGAAATCGTCGGTTTATCTTCGACTAGAGATTGCACCGGTGCTGCAGGTTGCTGACCATTTTTCATGATGTCCAAACGCGCCTGACGTAACCAGTCTGCATATGCAGCCAAATCTCCCTCAAATTCTTTACTACGACCGCCATGTACCAAAATCAATTCATCACAGACACTCGCAATCAATTGGCGTTCATGCGAAACCAGTACTACCGCACCTTCAAAGTCCTGTAAGGCCATGGTCAGCGCATGGCGCATATCCAAATCCAAGTGGTTGGTCGGCTCATCCAGAATCAGCACATTCGGACGTTTCCAGACAATCAGGGCTAAGGCTAAACGTGCGCGCTCACCACCCGAGAAGCTTTCCGAAGGCGTATCCATGCGTTCACCACTAAAGCCGAAACTGCCTAGAAATGCGCGTAATGTGGCCTCGCTGATTTTTGGATCCGCAATCCGGGCCAGTTGCAGCATCGGACTGGCGTTGCCATCTAGAGCATCCATCTGATGCTGGGCAAAATAACCAATATTCAGCAGTTCCGAAGCTTTACGTTTGCCGCGTAGCAGTGGCAGATCACCGACCAGTGATTTAATTAGGGTGGATTTACCTGCACCGTTCATCCCGAGCAGACCAATACGGCTAGTTGGGGTGATCTGCAAATTAACGTTGGTCACAATCAGTTTGTCACCATAGCCAATATCGGCATGTTCCAGTTCCAGTAAGGGTGAACTCATTTTGGTGGGTTCACGGAACGAGAAGGTAAATGGCGTGTCGACATGCGCCGCAGAAAGTTCCTGCATGCGTTCTAGCTGTTTGATTCGGCTTTGTGCTTGTTTGGCTTTCGTAGCTTGCGCTTTAAAACGGTCAATATATTTTTGCAAGTGTGCGCGTGTCGCCAGCTGTTTTTCATAAGCTTGCTGTTGTTGTGCCAGACGTTCGCTACGGGTGCGTTCAAAGGTGGAATAGTTGCCGGTATATAGCGTCAATTCCTGATTTTCGATATGCAAAATATGATCAGTAATGGCATCGAGGAAATCACGGTCATGCGAAATGAGAACCAAGGTGCCTTCATAGGCTTTCAGCCAGTCTTCCAGCCATAAAATGGCATCCAAATCCAAGTGGTTGGTCGGTTCATCCAGTAGTAGTAAATCAGAGCGGCTCATCAATGTACGTGCCAGATTCAGACGCATACGCCAGCCACCGGAAAAGCTCGCCACACTGAGTTCGGATTGATGTTCAAAAAATCCCAGACCAGCCATGAGTTGGGATGCTTTGGAAGGTGCAGAATAGCCATTAATCTCATCAAAACGGCCATATAAATGTGCCAATTCGTCATTACTGAGTGTTTCTGGATGCTCGAGTTTGTGCTGGATCTCCCAGTATTCTTCGTCACCTGACAGCACAAAATCGATGGCTTTCATATCCAGTGCTTCAATTTCCTGCGCCATATGCGCCACGGTCCAGACGCTTGGACGGGTGAGCGAGCCACTGTCTGATTCCATGCCGCCGAGCAGGGCAGAAAACAGCGTGGATTTTCCGGCGCCGTTGACTCCAGTCAGACCAATTTTCCAGCCCGGATGTAACTGCATGGAGGCTTTTTGAAACAGAACACGTCCACCGCGACGCAGGGAAAGTTGATCAAGTTGAATCATGGGAGAAGCACATATCATTAATCATGAGTGCGCTATTCTACGGCTTAATGCCATTGAAAACAAAACTGCTGCTTGAGAATCGCTGGTCGCAGTAGAGAAAATAAAAGCATCTGGCCCGATCGTGGAATTGCCTAGAAAATAATCCTGATAAATTTGCTCAGATTTAGCTTTTAATCTTCAAAAATAACCCCCATATTGGGTATGCTATACTGAGTTGTGTGATCTTTTACTCTAAAAGATCGTTGAATAAATTTGAGGAATGCTCAAGATGAATGCCCAAGCGCTTGTAATCACAGACAATGCTGCCAACAAAGTGCGCCAACTGCGTGAAAGTGAAGGCAACCAAGAGTTAATGCTGCGTGTTTATGTGACGGGTGGTGGCTGTTCAGGCTTTTCTTATGGTTTTAACTTTGCAGACAGTGTAAATGAAGATGACGCCAAGTTTGAAAATGGCGATGTGACCATGCTGGTTGACTCCTTAAGTTATCAATATTTAGTGGGTTCCGTGGTTGATTATATCGAGGGTTTGGAAGGTTCACGTTTTATCGTGCAGAACCCGAATGCCACCACGACCTGTGGTTGTGGTTCTTCTTTCTCGATTTAAAGATCGATTCAAAAAAGCCCTCACATGTGTAGAGGGCTTTTTTATTGATTATTTTTGCATTTAAACGGCTGTGATGCTACCCAAAATACGGTCACCTTTGGCACCGGTGACTGCAGGTAAGTTACCGGCTTGACCTTGTACAAAACGCATCGCCAACCAGGCAAACGCGGTGGCTTCCACCCAGGTCGGAGATAAACCTAATACTTCGGTGGTTTGTACCGTCCAGTGATGTTTACGCAGTCGCCAGCGCAGTTGTTCCAGTAAATGCGAATTATAGGCACCACCACCGCAGACATACACTTCGCCAGTATCCATCAGGTCACAACGGTAAATGGCTTTTTTAATCGCACGTGTGGTGAGTTTCATCAAGGTGGCCTGGATATTTTCAGGGGTATCTTCTAATTCCTCATAATCCAGATCATTGCGCCAGTCGCTGAGCTGTTCATCCAGCCATTCAAGATTGAAATCTTCCCGGCCGGTACTTTTCGGGGGTTCTTTGGAAAAGTATTCGTGTGCGCCTAAACGTTCCAGCAAGGAACGGATTGGCTGTCCATAAGCAGCCCAATCGCCATTTTCATCATAAGGCTGGCCGGTGTAACGGTGGCACCAGGCATCCATTAAAATATTGGCCGGACCGGTATCAAAGCCGTAAACTTTGTCCGGTTGTCCAGCGGGCAGCATACTCACATTGGCGATGCCGCCGAGGTTTAGAATCACGCGGTGAATATCGGGGTGTTGAAATAAGGCCTGATGAAAAGCTGGGACTAATGGTGCACCCTGACCACCGGCAGCCATATCGCGGCGACGGAAATCAGAGATAACCGGAATCTGAGTGATTTCTGTAATAAGGTGCGGATCACCAATTTGCAGGGTGAAACCATGTTCAGGACGGTGACGGATGGTTTGGCCGTGCGAGCCAATTGCGCGAATCTGGCTGCGATCCAGGTTGTTTTTTTCAATCAGCGTATTGATGCCATGTCCGATCATCTTGGCCAATGCGATGTCGGCTTTGCCCATGCGGTCAATCTCGTTGATGTCGGGCAGCGTGAGCGCCATCAGTTCATCACGCAGTTCAGGAGCAAACGGTACAGTCAGGGTTGCATGCACGTGCAGGGGATCAAAAGAAGCCGCCACAAGATCGACGCCATCCATGCTGGTGCCGGTCATTACCCCAATGTATATCGTTGTCATGATGATCTTCGCCTGCAATGTGCTGAAAAAGTGTTAGTATATCGCACAAATTGAATAACTGATGTGTTTGGGTTTTGTGATGTCAAATTTCCTGCCGGCTGAAGAACAACTTGCTCTCATTCAACGAGGCACTCATGAAATTATCTCTGAAGAGGATTTACTCAAAAAGCTCAAAGAGAACCGACCTCTGAAAATTAAAGCAGGTTTTGATCCGACCGCACCAGATTTGCACTTGGGACATACGGTGCTGATCAATAAATTAAAAGTCTTTCAGGATTTGGGCCATGAGGTCTATTTCTTGATTGGTGACTATACCGCCATGATCGGCGATCCAACTGGAAAAAGTGCGACTCGTCCGCCGTTGTCGAAAGAAAAAGTGCTGGAAAATGCCAAAACCTATCAAGAACAGGTTTTTAAAATCCTCGATCCGAATAAAACCAAGGTGGTGTTTAACTCGGAGTGGTTTGCACAAAAAACTGCAGCAGATCTTATCCAGCTGGCTTCACAGCAAACAGTTGCACGTATGCTCGAGCGTGATGACTTCACCAAGCGTTATAACAACCAGCAACCGATCGCAATTCATGAATTCTTGTACCCACTGGTACAAGGTTATGACTCTGTGGCCTTGCATGCAGATGTTGAACTCGGTGGTACCGACCAGACCTTTAACCTGTTGATGGGTCGTACTTTACAGGGTCGTTACGAGCAAGAAGCTCAAGTCTGTATTACCGTACCAATTCTTGAAGGTTTAGATGGCGTGAATAAGATGTCTAAATCTTTAGGCAACTATATCGCCGTGTTTGATACACCGGGAACGATGTACCAAAAAATCCTGTCGATGCCAGATAGCTTGATTGAACGTTATTTTGACTTGCTCAGCTTTAAGTCTGTAGAAGAAATTCAGGCTTTGCTGAAAGAGATGGCAGACGGGCGTAATCCACAGGAAATCAAACGTATTCTTGCATTGGAATTGATTGAGCGCTTCCATGATAAAGAAGCAGCTGAAAATGCGCATAAGAGTGCGGGTAATGTGATTACTGAAGGGGAAGTGCCGGAAGGTACACCAGAAGTCACCATTTCACGTGCTGAGTTTGGCGGTGAAATTTTCATTGCCTCGATTTTACGTGTAGCTGGCTTAACCAAGAATGCCGCGCAAGCCAAAGATGCTGTGGCACGTGGCGCCGTAAAAGTGGACTGGGAAGTCGTAGATGGGAACTTCTCTGTGAAAGAAAACCAGACCTATATCATTCAGGCCGGTAAAAAAGCCATTGCACGTGTAACCTTTACCGACTAAAGCGTGGCTGAAAAGCTGAGAAATAATTGAAGAACCTCATAGCTTGCTATGAGGTTTTTTTGTTGGGGATGAGTTTATAAAAGAGTAATAAGATTTTTTTACAGATTGTAACTGGTTGAGCATTATAAGAAGCGATACACTCAAAAGCATAAAAGCAACCCATATAACAATCATTCGGGAGTGCTATGTACTACAACACCACACATTGGTATGACGATAAAATCAATTTTATTTTGAACGTACTGTTCAATACCACTTCGCGCTCTTTCCCGGCGATTACCATTAAACGCGCGTTGAGTTATCTAAATGAGCTGGATATCGCAGCAACCTATCTATTGTTTTCACTAGTCTGTGAGCATTTACCCTATCGTGCCAAAATGGTGTTTGCTGGAGAGGATTATCAAGGTAAACGGCAGACTCTGATTGAAGTAATGCAGCAGCGGCAACTCAACTAATTCCAATTAAAAAGAAAAAAATTGCATAAAAAAGGAAAAAATGACGAAAAATACAGCGAAAAAATAGATTTTTTAGCAAAATAGCTGAAAAAAACGACATCCATAGCAAATTAATCAAAATGGGGGTTGCAAACGACCGTAAATCCCCTAGAATACGCACATCCCGACGCGATTGATACGAAGCTTCACCAAGGGTGAGGTTGTTAAGTATCTTT